>CACXHF010000225.1 GCA_902767305.1 uncultured Eubacteriales bacterium | reverse complement strand
GGCGGATTCATCAAGCGCGAGGGACGTCCCTCTGAAAAAGCCACCCTGACGGCACGTTTGATCGACCGTCCGCTCCGTCCTCTGTTCAACAAGGGAATGCGGAACGATGTTCAGGTCGTTTGCACAGTCCTCTCCTGTGAGGTGGATGTACCGCCTGAGATTCCGGCAATGCTCGGAGCCTCTGCTGCGATTGCCATCAGTGATATTCCGTGGGCCGGCCCGATTGGTGCCGTTGCCGTCGGTCTTATTGACGGAGAGGTCGTTATCAATCCGAATGTGGCACAGCGTGCAGTATCAAAGCTGTCCCTGACCGTTGCCGGTACTGATGAAGCCGTTCTTATGGTTGAAGCCGGTGCAAAAGAGATCAGTGAAGAGGATATGCTGCGTGCAATTCTGAGCGGTCACGAGGAGATCAAAAAGCTGGTTGCGTTCCAGAAACAGATCGTCAGCGAGATCGGTAAAGAAAAGAGAGATTTCCCGGTATTTGAGACCGGTGAGGATATCAAGGAAGCCGTTCACCGTGATTTTCTTGATCGTACAGAATGGGCTTTCGAGGCATTTGACCGCCATGAGCGCGGAGATCGCGAAAATGTTGTCAAGGCAGAAGCACACGAGAAGTATGCGGAGCAGTTTGCAGACCGCATGAACGAAGTGGATGATGCGCTGTATTATCTGGACAAAGAGGTCATGCGCCGCAAGATCATCGACAAGGGAGTCCGTCCGGACGGACGTGGTCTGACCGATATCCGTCCGATCTGGTCAGAGGTCTCCGTTCTGCCGCGTGTTCATGGTTCCGGTGTTTTCACCCGTGGTGAAACACAGGTCATGTCAATTGCCACACTGGCTCCGGTCAGTGAGGCACAGGTGATCGAAGGTCTGGGCGAGGAAACCACTGAACGGTATATGCACAATTACAATATGCCGCCCTATGCATCTGGTGAGGCCGGCCGTATGAAGAGCCCCGGCCGCCGTGAAATCGGCCATGGTGCTCTTGCCAAACGTGCTCTGCTGCCTGTCATTCCTCCGGTCGATGTGTTCCCTTATGCAATCCGTGTAGTGAGCGAGGTTCTCTCCTCCAATGGTTCAACTTCCCAGGCTTCCGTCTGCGGTTCCACGCTTGCTCTGATGGATGCAGGCGTACCGATTTCTGCACCCGTTGCCGGTGTTGCCATGGGCCTGATCAAGGATGCAGAGACCGGAAAGGTAGCTGTCCTGACCGACATTCAGGGTCTTGAAGACTTCCTTGGCGACATGGATTTCAAGGTAGCCGGCACAATGAACGGCATTACTGCCATTCAGATGGACATCAAGATCAAGGGAATTGATGAGGCAATTCTCCGTCAGGCACTCTCTCAGGCACTTGATGGTCGTCTTTTCATCCTTGGAAAAATGCTTGAAACCATTCCTGAGCCGCGCAAGGAGCTTTCCAAGTACGCACCAAAGATTATTAATTTCATGATCAATCCGGACAAGATCCGTGAGGTCATCGGACCTGGTGGAAAGATGATTAACAAAATCATTGAAGAAACCGGCGTCAAGATTGATCTCGAGGATGACGGTAATGTCTACATTGCTACGGCCGATGAGGAAGCAGCAAAGAAGGCCAGACGTATCATTGAGGGTATTGCCAAGGAGATCGAAGTTGGCGAAATCTATACGGGCAAAGTTGTCCGCATGATGAACTTCGGTGTTTTTGTCGAACTGCTCCCCGGCAAGGATGGTATGGTACACATTTCCAAGCTGGCAGATCATCGGGTGGAAAAATGCGAGGACGTAGTCAAGATCGGTGATGAACTCGAGGTACGGGTTACCGAGATCGATGCTCAGGGCAGAATCAATCTGGTTCGTAATGACATTGACTATTCGGCTGTTCCGGAGACGCCGCGCAGGGCTCCTGGTCAGCGCCCGCCGCGTCGGGAAAGCACTCGCCGCTGATCTGGCATTTGGAACAGACAGAACGAAATCGCTGCTGAAAACAGAAACAGGCTGCGGCTCTGCCGCAGCTTTTTCGGTTATTAATTCGTAATCAGAGAGGTATGAATGGATATATTCAAAAATTCTGCACGTGTGGCAACACTGAGTAACGGAATTCGGATTGTGGGCGAATGTATTCCTTATTTTCCTTCGGCGACGGTTGGTGTATGGATAGGTGCCGGATCTGGTTTGGAAACACCTGAAACGAATGGACTGTCACATTTCATTGAACATATGCTGTTCAAGAGCACGGATAACCGGTCCATTCTTGAAATTGCCAAAGAAATCGATTATCTCGGTGGGAATGTCAATGCCTTCACTTCGAAGGAATGCACCTGTTACTACGCAAAAGTTATTGAAGATCATCTTCCGCGTGTGATGGCGTTGTTCAGTGACATCCTGATGTGTTCCCGATTTGATCCGGAAGAACTCGAACGTGAGCGGGGAGTGATTCTTGAGGAGATTGCCATGAGCGCGGACACACCAGATGATACGGTTCTGGAACTGCTCTCTGAGGCGTACTTTGGAGATCATCCGCTTGGTCTTCCGATTCTGGGGCTTGAAAAGAAGATTGCCTCGGTAAGCCGTGAGGAAATCCTTGATTTTAAGTCGAAAAACTATCGGCCGGACAATATTGTTATTTCGATTACCGGAATGTTTGACTTTGATGCGTTTACAGAACTCTGTGAAAAGCTTTTCGGAGGTCTCAGGGCTCCGGCACATACTGCCAGTGTACCGGATATGGCTGAGCCTGCCTATAAAGCCATCATCAAAGAAAAAGACATTGAACAGGTCCATATTGCACAGGCCTGGCCAGGCGTGGGGCATAAGGACAAGCGTCTGTATCCTCTGTCGGTAGGCTGCAATCTTCTTGGCGGAGGAAATGCCTCCCGCCTGTTCCAGAAAATCCGTGAGGAAATGGGTGCTGCCTATTCGGTCTATGCCTATCCATCTGCATATGCCCGTCTTGGATCCATTGTGGTCTACGCGGCTACCAGTCCTGAAAATGCCCAGACTGTTTCTCATGCCCTTCACGAGGAAATTCACCGGGTTGTTGAATCGCTGAGTCAGGCTGAATTTGAAATGTCGAAGGAACAGATGCGGGTATCGTTCATTCTGGGGATTGAAAACGGGTTTACCCGCATGTCTGCACTTGGCAGAGGCTTACTTCTGAACAATCAGCTTCAGGAGCCGAAAGAGATTCTTGATAATATGGATGCGGTTACGTTTGAACAGGTGCGTGAGGAAATTGAGCGGACGTTCTCAGGAAAATACGCAGCAGCTGCTGTTGGACAGAATGTAGAGAACCTGCTTCTGTGATTAATACTGGTGGGATTTTCCGCTCCAAGAGGGAAAATCAGGCACGATGATCTGCTTCTATCCGAGAGTCGTCCGTGATGGAAAACAGAAATTTAGATTTTTTTTAAAAAAATGTTGACGAAAACTCCATAATACGATATAATGCGCGTCGTGGAGTTCTGTCATCTACACAAATCAGACAGTTTTCTAAGAAGCTTTAATTCGAGGGGAGGGATAACGATGTCTGAGATCCGTGTTCGTGAGAACGAATCCCTCGAGAGCGCTCTGAGAAGATTCAAGCGGCAATGTGCGCGTTCGGGTGTGATTGCTGAGGTTCGCAAGAGGGAACATTACGAGAAGCCCAGCGTAAAGCGCAAGAAAAAGGCCGAAGCTGCTCGCAAGCGCAAGTATTAATGTCACCCAGCTCACCCCATCTTCGGATGGGGTGATTCTTTTTTACCCTCATTTCTGTGTTTCCGGACAAATCATGCACACACATGTTCGAAGAAATGGACCGCTATTAATCCAGTCCGGCCTTTACGATTAAAGAGGAGGAATCCTGTGAAGCTGGCACTTTTGCTGTATCCTCATCAGAATATTCGCTATCGGGCATCACTGCTGCAGATTGCTCTTGAGGAAACAAAACTTGTTTTCAGCGCACTGGGCGTTGAAACAGAAATAGATTCCAAGAAACTTGGCGGCTCTCAGTTTCTGTTCTGTCTGCCAGTGCGCCCCCTCTCCCGATGGGAAATGGGGTTTTTGTGGCATCTTTCCTCAGTCTATATGATCTTTGAAATGAATGAGAATGCCCTCGTGCCGCTTGATGACCAGCGGCCGGATTACATTGGAGAGGACCTTCCGTATCTTCTTAAATACAAGGGAAAGACGAACGAGATGTTCACCGACAGCATGCTGACGATGGCACTGGCAGCGAGTGATTTCAGCCATAATTATGATGCACAGCTGACTGTCCTGGACCCTCTGGCAGGTAAGGGAACAACCCTGCTTCTGGCGCTCCGCCGTGGTTATCATGGAATCGGTATAGAGGTGAGCAAAAGCTGCGTGGAAGAACTCGCCGGATATATGAACCGCTATTTCGAATTCCATAAAATGAAGTATAAGTATCAGAAATCTTCTCTGACGGTGTACGGAAAAAATGGCGGTATTCAGCATAAATGGCTGTTTTCCGATTCGGCAGATCATTTCAGAGACGGGGATACCCGTTCTATGCGTATGATCTGCGGAGATACACGAAACACCGCTTCATTCATAAAAACAGGAAGCGTTCATCTGCTTGTTACGGATCTTCCGTACGGTGTTCAGATGGGAACAGCGGGAAAAACAGACGGCATTCTCGATACAGTCTCCTCAGCAGTTCCCGGATGGTACAGCGTCCTGAAAAAAGGCGGCTGTCTATGTATGAGCTTTAACACACATACCGTTCATCGGGACGTTCTAGCCGGTCGGCTTGCTGAATGCGGATTTTCTGTCGTTGATACAGGAACGCTGGCACACTGGGTAGAACAGGCGATAGAACGTGATCTGATCATAGCAAGGAAGGACTGACAAAATTGGAGAACGGGATACCGGAAAAGAACGTTTCGGTTAACGCGTCGATGACTATTGCCTTTCAGACATTCGGATGTAAAGTAAATCAGTATGATACACAGGCAATGCGGGAATTGTTCCTTGCTGCAGGCTATACGGAAGTGCCGTTTGATTCATTCGCCGATGTATATCTGATTAATACATGCACCGTAACAGGAACCGGCGATAAAAAAAGCCTGAATGCCATTCGCAGAGCGCAGAAACAGAATCCGGACGGATCAATTATCGTTGCCGGCTGTCTTTCGCAGCGTGAACCGGAGAAAATTGCCGGAATGAGTGGAGTACGGCTTGTTCTTGGTACCCAGCACCGCAATGAAGTGGTTAAACTTCTTCAGGAGGCCGTGGCTGAAGAAAAAACGATTCTGGCAGTCAGCAGCAAAATCGACCGTACGTTTGAAAATACTCCGATTCACACCAATGAAGGACATACACGGGCTGTGCTGAAAATCCAGGAAGGATGTAACCGCTTCTGTACTTACTGCATCATTCCGACAGTACGTGGACCAATTCGTTCAAGACCGGCTGATCAGATCCGTGAAGAGGCTGCTATTCTGGCTGAAAACGGTTTTAAGGAGATTGTTCTGACCGGTATCCATCTGACCAGCTACGGGCTGGACCTGGGAAAAGGGATCACTCTCCTTGATGCAATACAGGCTCTGAATACAGTGAAGGGGATAGAACGAATTCGTCTTGGATCACTTGAACCTGTAATTATCACGGAAGACTTTGTGGAGGCACTTGAACATCTCCCAAAGGTCTGCCGCCAGTTTCATCTTGCGCTGCAAAGCGGGAGCAATCCAATTCTCGAGAGAATGCACCGGCGCTATACAAAAGAATCCTTTCTTGATGCCTGCAGCCTGCTGCGGAATCATTTTCCTGACTGTGCGATTACCACAGATGTCATGTGCGGTTTTCCGGGAGAGACGGAGGCGTTGTTCGAGGAAACAAAGGAAACCTGCATCCGGGCAGGATTTACACGCATGCATGTATTCCCATATTCAGAAAGGGAGGGAACTCCCGCCGCAACGATGGAAGGATGTGTACCCGTGTCTGTTCGCCAGGCAAGGGCTCTTGAGCTGATTTCACTCGGAGACAGGCTCAAAACCGAAGCTGGAATGCGAATGCTACACAAAAAAGAAAAAGTTCTGGTAGAAACTGTTCAAAAAGACGGCCTGATGGGTTATACAGATACTTATTTTCGGTGTATAATAGACGAAGGGTTACCTTTGAACCGGGATTATGCCGGTCAGATCGTTGACGTTGTCATTACCGGCCTTTCAGGTGATACTCTGAAGGCCAGAGGAATTCAGGAATCCGTAACGGACGAAGCCTGAGAGTAACGGAGGAGAAAAAATGGACAATTGTCTTTTCTGTAAAATTGCTGCGGGAACAATTCCCAGCACCAAGGTATATGAAGATGAAATGGTTTATGCGTTCCGTGATATTGCGCCTCAGGCGCCAGTCCACATTCTGCTGATTCCTAAGAAGCATATTAGCGGATGGTCTGCCGTCACAGAGGAAAGTGATGCACTCCTCGCGCATCTGATGCGCACAGCCGCTGTAATTGCGGCACAGGAAGGCCTGCAGGATGGATATCGCATTGTTTCCAACTGTGGAGAGAATGCCTGTCAGTCAGTTCCACATCTTCATCTGCATATTCTCGGCGGACAGAAGCTCCCTGATAGAATGGCCTGATTCATTAACGCGAACGGAGCAGAAACGTTAAAATCAGGTAATTAGCGGCTTTTCTTCTATACTGGTTGAGGGGGAACAAATTTGGCGGGAAAGCAAAAGAAGAAGTCCCTGTTCCGGATAGAACACTGGCACAAGGTTGCTGCGCTTCTGATGCTGTATGATGTAATAGTCGTCAATTTTGCGTATTTTTTAGCATTACTTTTGCGCCATGAAATGAATTTCTCGGCGATCGATGTCGAATACATTGAGACATGGACACGCTTTACACCTATCTATACAGTCTTCTGCATTGTTCTTTTCTGTGTTCTCAGACTGTATCAGAGCCTTTGGCGTTTTGCCAGCTATTATGAGCTGGCCTGGATTACCATTGCAACCGGTATTTCCTCTGCCTTTCATCTAACCATGGTTTGGCTGTTCTATGACAGAATGCCGATCTCCTATTATGTCATGGGTACTTTTTTTCAGTACCTGTTCATGCTGGGAATCCGTTTTGCCTATCGGTTCTATCTGATGGAGAAAACACCGAGAGACAAAGCCATGGCAAAAGCGGCGCCAAGGGTTCTTCTGGTAGGTGCTGGAAATGCCGGACAGATGATTCTGCGGGATCTCCATAAGGCCAAAGAGATCAACGGAAAAGTCTGCTGCATTATTGACGACAATCCGAACAAATGGCATCGGTACATAGACGGTGTTCCGATTGTCGGAGGCCGGGACAAGATTCCGGCAATGGTTAAAAAATACAGTATCAGCAAAATCTACGTGGCAATTCCCAGCGCTTCTGAACAGGAACGCAGGAAAGTTCTGAAGATCTGTCAGGAAACCGGATGTGAACTGAAAAATCTTCCGGGAATGTTTCAGCTGGTCAATGGAGATATTACCATTGCTGCAATGAAGGATGTCTCTATTGAGGAACTGCTTGGCAGAGATCCTATCCGTAGTGATCTGACAGAGGTTTACCGATTCATTAACGGAAAGACCATTCTGGTGACCGGCGGAGGGGGGAGCATTGGTTCTGAACTGTGCCGGCAGATTGCTTTGCATCATCCGAAAAAACTGATCATATTCGACGTCTATGAAAACAATGCCTACGAAATTGAACAGGAACTGAAGCGGAAGCATCCGGAAGTCAATCTGATTGTTCTGATCGGTTCGGTTCGTGACAGCCGGCGTGTCAATCAGGTGTTTGAACTGTACAAACCGGATGTTGTGTATCATGCAGCAGCACATAAGCATGTTCCACTGATGGAAGAGAGTCCGTGTGAAGCCATTAAGAATAATGCGATCGGTACTTATAAAACTGCCTATGCTGCCATGCGGAATCACTGCAGGCGATTTATTCTGATCAGCACGGACAAGGCTGTAAATCCAACCAATGTCATGGGAGCCAGCAAACGGATCTGTGAGATGATCATTCAGACGTTCGACTATATGATCCGGATGCATCAGGAAGAACGGATGCCGATACTTCAGCAGCATCCGGATGAGGTGAAGCCAATCTCTGATGGATTTATCGGAACAACACGCTTTGTTGCCGTGCGATTCGGAAATGTACTGGGATCAAACGGCTCTGTAATTCCACTTTTCCGAAAACAAATCGAAGATGGCGGCCCTGTTACGGTTACCCATCCTGAAATTATCCGCTATTTCATGACAATTCCTGAGGCTGTCAGTCTGGTCATGCAGGCAGGCGTCATGGCAAAAGGCTCAGAGATATTCGTTCTAGACATGGGACAACCGGTGAAGATTGATACACTGGCCAGAAATCTGATCAAGCTTTCCGGATTCAGACCGGATCAGGATATCAAAATTGTCTATACTGGTCTTAGGCCAGGCGAAAAACTCTATGAAGAAAAGCTCATGGAGGAAGAGGGCCTTCAGAAGACCGACAACAATCTGATTCATATCGGGAAACCGATTTCTTTTGACCATGAACATTTTCTTAAAATTCTGGACCGCCTTATGTATGCCGCCTATGCAGAAGATGAAGCTACTCTGATGCAGCTAATACGTGAGGCAGTACCGACTTATCGGCCAGCATCGGAAATCCGGGCATCAGAACAACTTGCCCGAATAAAGAACGGTATATAAAACAAAAACAGAACCATCTGCAATTCCATCATTCAAGCATGGGAGAGCAGGTGGTTTTTTGCGAAAACTTGTTTATTATGTATAAAAAGAATCGATAAAATTTGATGTTGACATTCTCAAACAACACTGATATAATTCTTACCTGTTGAGCGGCAATGCCAAAGTGGCTCAGTCGGTAGAGCAGCGGTTTCGTAAACCGCAGGTCAAGGGTTCGAGTCCCTTCTTTGGCTCTGAGATCGAGGTGTAGCGCAGCTTGGTAGCGCGTTTGGTTCGGGACCAAAAAGTCGCAGGTTCAAATCCTGTCACCTCGACTTGAAAATGTCAGAATCTTTGGATTCTGACATTTTTTGTACACAAGAGGTTCGACATTAGATACTGAAACAAGAAGTGTTTACGTCATGGAACTCAGGCGAGAAAAAGAAAAATGGCAGAATCCTGTTGTTCTAGCTTGAGTTTCTCTGGACATGGTTTTTTTGGAACTGGGGGAAAAAATTAATCCAGTATCCAATTAAAAACATTTCGAATAAAAATATGAAGGGGGACCACAACGATGAAAAACGGTACAAAGAAACTGATTCTTACTGCACTTGCAGTCCTGCTGCTTTTCTCACTTTCAGCCTGCAGTTTTTCCAGCTCTTCTTCCGTATCTGTTTCAACCAGCGTAACGGATGAAAACGGAGAGACTAAGACCAATACTGTCACCTCTGAGATTGGTGCCGAGGCCGGTCCTGATGGTGTAAAAGTTACCACCAACGAAACAAAGACATCTAACTGATTTTGAGCATTTGTTCAGGGACTCTTCCTTCTGTACTTTGCAGAAATACCTGATCTGCTTCGGAACTTTCATAGGAAAGCATCCCGGCATACTGGAAGAATTGTAAAGGATGAGCCAAGCTCATCCTTTTTTT
>CACXHF010000224.1 GCA_902767305.1 uncultured Eubacteriales bacterium | reverse complement strand
TTCGGCAAGGCGAACAGCGGCATCGAGATCATCCTCAGGGGAGGAGATCTGTGAGCAGCCTTTTGCGTACAGAATACGGACGCCGTGTCGGGCACCAAGATGTTCCATTCCCTCACGGAAAGTGGTAAACGGACGGACTGGAGGGTGCTCCCTGTCAGGCATCGGGTGAGAGAAATAGGTCCAGTCACCATACTGCGCCTGAAGGTCGTCCGCATTCGGACCAATGACAGCCACGGTGCGAATGTCACGGGAGAGCGGCAGCATTCCGTCATTTTTGAGGAGGGTAATGGTGCTCCGGGCAGCCTCCAGCGCTGCTGCAGTATGCGCTTCACAACCGATACAGCCGGGGCGGCCTTTTTTCTCCGGCTGTTCGAACAGGCCCATTTCATACTTGATGGTCAGAATATGGAGAACAGCCGCATCGACGATATGACTCCGGCCGGGATCACGGGCTATCGCCTCCAGCATGGCGTCATAGAATTCAAGCGTCGTCATAATCATGTCATTTCCAGCCTCTGCAGCAGCGACAGAAGCGTCTGCGAGGGTTTCCCTGACATGCTGACGGGTAACAAGACTGCGGACATTGTCCCAGTCGGTAACGACGAAACCGTCAAAACCCAGTTCATCCCGCAGAAGTTCGTGGAGAAGTCGGCGGTGAATCGTCAGAGGCGTTCCGTCAATGGACCCGTATGCTGTCATGATAGTGGCGCATCCGGCCTTCACTGCCCGGGCAAAGGGCGGAAGGAAAACCTCACGGATTTTTCGTTCTGTACATTCCGAATCGCAGGCATCTCTGGCGCCGACAGCTTCCCCGTAACCCAGGTAATGTTTGGCGCAGGCAAGAATGTGCTCATTGTCCGATAGGTCTTTTCCCTGATATCCTTCGATAATGGCTGCACCCAAGATGCCGGCCAGTGTCGGGTCTTCGCCGAAAGTCTCGTCGATGCGTCCCCACCGGGTATCGCGTCCGAGACAGAGAACAGGGGAGAAAGTCCAGTGCAGTCCGTCGGTCGCCACTTCACGCGCGGTGATTTCTCCGATCCGGCGGATCTGATCCGGATCCCAGCTGCAGGCGGCAGCCAGCTGGGACGGAAAAATGGTGGCATGGTCATTCAGTCCGTGGCCGTGAATCGCGTCGATGCCGAACAGAACAGGAATACCGAGACGGGTTTTTCGTGCCGTCTCCTGAATTTCCCGGGCATCGTCTCCCAGAACGTGAAGGAAAGAACCTGCTCCCATTTCAGCCCATCTGAGAGATTCTTCACGTCCGACCATTTTATACGGGACCTGAATCATCTGTGCGACTTTTTCCTCAAGGGTCATCTTCGAGAGCATTTGCGCGGCTTTCTGTTTTGCTTCATTTCGATTCATACTGAACCTCCTGATATCGGGCAGGATTAATTAAGAGACAGGGCCTATCTGAGCATCTGCCGGAACTGTTCCACAGATATTTCCGTCATGCTCCGTGAAAGGCGGCTGCAGATGAAGTCAAGTGATTCGGATGGGGTACGGCCGTCGATCCGGTCCAGATAATCTTCGCCAAACCACTGTTCGGGGGTAATCAGAAGGGCGTTGCCCCATCCGTAAGGCCTTCCGTTTTTATCCAGATTATAGACAAAGTTCTGATTGATCACCAGAGTCTGCATTTCAAGACGGGTCAGGCTGGTATCATACCCTTTTGAAATGCCGGAACCGATACGGGCGGCTTTAGACAGAACCGGCATGTGGGCGAGAATGTAATCCATCAGAAGCCGGTCACGGTAGGGAATCAGTCCATCCTCACAGAGGCCTTCATAATCATATCCGTCGCGTCTGTAGTTGGCCAGATCGGGGAACAGATCCAGACTGATCCATGCATTGCCGTTTCGGATGACCTTGCTGTACACGCAGCTTTTATCGGCCGCCATCCGGCCTTTCCATTCCCAGGGACCTTCCTGACTGGTGAACCAGACAGGCGGGTCGATCTGTTCCTCGAGAGACCAGCCGGGAATCCGGTTTTTAAAAAAGGGGAGAATGCCAATCTGGTTTACCCGCTCAAGCAGCATCTGCTGCGTTCGGATGGGAGAGAACATGCAATCACCTGTTTTCTTTCATGGACGGATTATTTGACACATGGAATAACCATGGAAAACAAAAAAGGAGAAATCTGAGGATGATTGAAAAAGCAGTCACCGGGGATATTGCCGGCATTGCGGAGATTTATGAAGCCATTCACAGTGAGGAAGAGGCGGGCAGAATGACAACCGGCTGGATACGGGGTATTTATCCGACAGCAGAGACCGCACAGGCTGCATTGCAGCGCGGAGATCTGTATGTGGAAAAAGCGGAAGGGATACCCGTGGCCGCGGCAGTCATTAACCATATTCAGCCGGAAGGATATGAAAAGGGGAAGTGGACCATCGACGCAGCGGAGGATGAGGTACTGGTTCTCCATACGCTGGTCGTGGATCCGAAGAAAACCGGAAAGGGATACGGCAGGAAACTGATCGACTTCTATGAGCAGATGGCCAGGGAAACCGGATGTCAGGCACTGCGTATGGATACCAATGCCAGAAACAGTGCCGCACGGATCATCTATGCACATCTTGGTTATCAGGAGGTCGGAACGATACCGACGGAATTCAACGGAATTCCGGATGTCCGCCTGATACTGCTTGAGAAAGATGCAAAGTCAGAGAGTGTCTGAGAACAGAGCCAGAGGCTCATACATCCGGCTGACAACATGCAGAAGATGGATGGAATCATAGGGAGACTGAACGCCATGGTCCAGCGTAATTTCGACAGGATCAAAGTGATGTCCCTGTTTCCCCATTTCTCTGAGCAGAAACTGCTGCGCATTGGCAATGGTCGCCTCATTCGAATAGATATAAAGACCGAAAGCATTCGGAGCGCTGATCTGCCTAATATTCTCTGTCCGCAGATGATTTCGCAGAATGACGGAATCCATCTCTGCATGCAGAGCCGGGTTTTCCATCTTCAGATTGTAGATGATCTTGATATAGACGATTTCAGAGGGATCATAGAATTCTTCATCCAGGTAGTAGCGGTACTGAGAATGACGCATGTGATCCAGAATCCGGGATTCGTCCTCGCCCGGGGTTCCGTGATGAAAGATACAGGTTTTGTTCCGGTGAATCGTGTAGATGAAATAGCTGATCGAAAGTCCGTCGAGATAACGGAGAAATGCTGCTGAGTTTTCCTGAGGGATGGTCTTTTTCCAGAGATAACAGCTTTTTTCAACGTCATAAACAGCTGCTCCGTTCATAACGATCAGCGGCATGCTGAGCTTTGTCTGATTCATCTGCAGAATGAAAAAGGCCGGAGCATGATGCGACATGAGACAGATTCTGGCACCGTCATCATAAAGCTGATTGAGCTGGTAAAGGGTTGTGCCGGAAATATGGGAAACATGGTCCGGCACAAGGTCATGGGAATGGATGAAAAACAGCCGGTTCGGATTTTTTCTGCGGGGAAGCCGGAAAATATTCACACAGATAGCCACCGAGGTTCCGATGAAAACATCGATGAGCCGGATGGCCGCCTAACGAAGAGGATTCTCAATATCCGGAAATGTAACGACTACACAGAGAAAGACAATGGCCGCCAGGCCGGCAGTATCCGGCATGCGGACAACCACGCAGGAATACAGCGAGATAAGAACGCCCAGTGAAATGATGAGGTAGAGTATGGAGGGGCGCCTGCTCAGAATCGGGAAAATCGTCAGCAGAAGCAGAAAAAGAAGTCCGAGACCGGCACCGATGCAGGTTCCGGCCAGTCGGTTGACGGAATATTCCCGGGTATCCCGGATGTAAGGCTGCAGGCAGATGATCGCTGTAATGATGGATTCAGTCTGCATGGTTTCGCCATAGTATCCCCGAAGATAGTAGATAATCAGGCAGATGAAAACTGCCAGACTTGTCTTGGTTATTCGCTGTCCCAGATGCGGCAGGCGTCTCCCGCGTCTGGAGGAAAGAACCTTTTTTTGCATATTCCTCCTCATAGCAGACTGCGCCTCGCTTCAGGAATGAGAAGCGGGGCGCAGGATGTCAGATACTCAGAAAATGAGAAATGGCTTTGCAGGCCTGCGAGCAGGGATCATTCTGCATATCAAGCCAGAGAATATCCGGACAGCGCCGGAACCAGGTCATCTGCCGCTTGGCAAATTTCCGGATTGCCTGGGCAAGTTCGGAACGCATCTGGTGAAACTCCGGTATGACTCCGGTCAGATAGAGGGTAATGAACCGATATTCAAGACCGAGTCCGATCAGAAAATCCGGTGAAACCCCCTGGTTAAGAAGGCCCTGCACTTCTTCCAGCATGCCTGCCCTGAATCGCCGTTCAAGCCGTTCCTCGATGCGGGCGGCAAGAACATCCCGCGGCCAGGATACCCCCAGACGCAGACTTTCCACCTTTTTGGTCCGGGTAGGAACCGCGGAATCGCCGTCGTGAATCCGTTCCAGCATTCGCATAACCCGATTCCGGTTCTGTGCGGTGACATCGGTGTCAGGAACAGCCCGGAGGAGCATGGCATACAGTTCCGGTGTGGAAAGCTTTTCGAGCTCTGCCCGGTAAGCGAGATCCGGTTCCGTATCGGAAAGATTATACCCCTCCAGAACAGAGTCGACATACAGGCCGGTACCTCCGACGATCATGGGCAGATGTCCGCGGGATGCAATCTGCGGGATGAGCTCAAAACTCTGGCGCTGAAAATCAGCCATGGAGAAAAACTCGCCCGGATCACGGATGTCGATCATGTAATGTGGGACTCCCTGCATCTCAGCAGGCGTGATTTTTCCGGTTCCAAGATCCAGGCCCCGGAAGACCTGACGGGAATCAGCGGAGATAATCTCTCCGTTAAAAATTCTGGCAAGCTGAACGCCCAGATCGCTTTTCCCGGAGGCGTTGGTTCCGACAACAGCTACGACTTTTTGCATGAATGCCTCCGGAATCAGTCAGTTTTCGATGGCGTGTGCACTGGCAAGGAATGCATTGTAGCAGCGGTATCCTTCATAAAGGTCCACCTTGGAGATGACCTCCCAGGGAGCATGCATGGAAAGAACCGGAAGGCCGGAATCAATCACGTTCATGCCGTACTTGGAGCACAGATACGCGATGGTTCCGCCGCCGCCCAGATCGACCCGGCCTAGTTCAGCCGTCTGGAAGCAGACACCGGCATCATCCAGAATCCGGCGGATCATGGCCATGAATTCGGCGTTCGCATCATTGGATCCGGATTTACCGCGGCTGCCTGTATACTTGTTGAAACAGATTCCACGGCTCAGGTAAGCGGCATTTTTCTTTTCAAAAGCGGAGGAATACTCCGGATCGAAACCTGCACTGACATCGCTTGAAAGCATCCGGCTCTCCAGAAGAGCGCGGCGCAGAGTCAGGTCACTGTACGAACCAAGGCAGCTGATGAATTCAGCGGTGACATTCTCAAAGAAATGAGAGGCCATACCGGTGGCTCCTACGCTGCCGATTTCTTCCTTGTCAGTCAGAATGCAGCAGAGCGTGTACTCCGGAACGCCCGTATAATCAGTCAGAGCACGCAGAGAGGGATAGGCACAGCATCGGTCATCATGTCCGTATCCGAGGATCATGCTGCGGTCAAAACCGAGATCACGAGCCTGACCTGCCGGAACGATTTCAAGTTCTGCAGAGAGGAAATCCTCTTCTTCAACCCCGTATTTCTCTTTCAGCAGGGCAAGGATGTTTTCCTTGACCGACTCTTTTTTCTTCTTGCTGTTGTCGCCTTCCTCTTCAGAATCGGAAGCCGGACGTCCGCCGATCAGCAGATTCAGAGCTTCGCCCTCAATGATCTTGGCTGCTTTTTTCTCCATCTGCTCCTGAGCCAGGTGGGGAAGAAGATCGGAAATGCAGAATACCGGATCACCCGGTTCCTCTCCGACAATAATCGGAACGCGGACACCGTCCTTGCGGACGATGACGCCATGCAGAGCCAGCGGCATGGCAACCCACTGGTACTTCTTGATTCCGCCGTAATAATGCGTATCCAGATAGGCCAGTCCTGTATCCTCGTAGAGCGGATTCTGCTTGACATCAATGCGCGGGGAATCGATGTGGGCACCAAGAATGTTCATGCCTTCCTCAATCGGCCGGGAGCCGACGATGAAAGCCATGAAGGATTTGTTCATCCAGTTGCGGTAGACGCGGTCTCCGGGTTTCAGCATACTGCCGGTCCGCTGAATATCTCTGAGGTTCACAAATCCGGCGGATTCCGCCAGTTCGACAGAGGTTGCAACGCATTCGCGTTCCGTCTTGGAACGATCGAGGAATGCTTTGTATGCATCTGCAAACGCAGTTATCTTCTCATCTTCTTTGACTTTTGTCCATGCGACAGGTCTTTCCATAATGATTCATCCTTTCTGATTCAATAGTTCATGCTGTTTTCTGAGGGCTGCCCGGACCATTTCGGCTGGCAGCTGACCGGGGGCACTTTCAGTTCCTGCACTGGCAAAGGTCATGCAGGAACCAAAGCTTTCACATTCCATTCGTGTTTTCACGCCCAGTGATCCCATGGAGATGGCTATCAGAGGAATCTGCAGCAGATCCCCGGCCCTGCGGGCTGCGGTGATCAGACGGTCGACATCCTCGGAACTGTGCGGCATGACGGCCACTTTTGCGGCATCTGCGCCGCAGGCTTCGATACAGGAAAAACGGCGGACAAGCGTATCCTCATCAGGCGTTTCCGAAAAGGAGTGCCAGGAGCCGATCACCGGAATTCCCTGCTCCGCTGCTTTCTGTCTGAGCATGGCAAATACCGTTTCCCCTGCGCTGATCTCAAGATCAATCAGCGAAAAACCGGGATTGTGCCGGAGAAGGTGACAGAGAATGTCCGGATAAGTCTCCGGACTGCCTTCGCCGCCGTCCCGCTTTGAACGACAGGTAAGCAGAAGGGGAATTCCAGATGCCTCAGCAACGGCACGCCGGATAACGGACTCAGGGTTATCCGATGCCAGTGTATCGATTCGAAGCTCAATCAGGTCCGGTCCGGCCTTGACAGCGGCACGGAGATTGAACAGAAAGGCGTCCGCGTTTTTTCCGACAGCCGGAATACAGACCTTTGGTATTCCGCTCCCGAGTGAGAGGCGGCCAGCCCTGAGCGGCTTTACCGTCATTGCAGTCATTGTTCCTCCTGGTTTTGTGCGGTCAATTGCGCTGTTTCCAACGTTCTGCATCCAGAGGATGCGCTCCGTCGGATCAACTCCCGTCTTGACAAGAAAAATAAAACGCTATATAATCCGCATTGTTGCTGCTGATGTGGTGGAATGGCAGACACAGGGGACTTAAAATCCCCCGGCTAATACCCGTGCGGGTTCGAGTCCCGCCATCAGCACTGGATGAGCTTCTTTATTTTAGGCATTCCTGTTTTTTGCGTCAAGTCCCGGAACAGGATTGCACCCAGATGAAGTGCCCCTCATGAAACACTGTCGCCGGCTGAAATGCAGCGACAGTGTTTTTTTGTTCCCAATGCCGCATTCCGGACAGGCAGCGGCGGGAATCAGTCATTGTGAGCAGGCAGAGCAGCTTCTTCTCCGACAATGGCGCCGGCCAGCCGGTTCAATGCATGCTCCACTGAGTTTCTGGCCTCAGGACTGGGAGCAACGCCCGCATTTCTGTAATCGAACTGCTGAGTAAAGGCATACAGGTTTCCTTCAATTTCACGCAGCCGTCCAAGAACGCTTTCCCTGAGCAGAGCTTCGAAGCTGGTGCGCTCCTTTTCGGAGAGGGTTTCCTCGGCCAGATCCAGAAGGAGGGCCGTATGAGGCAGACAGGCACCGCCATGTGTCTTAAACATCTGACGGAAATCATCCCGGTCCAGTGCTAGACGGACAGTCGTAAAAGCATAGCGACGCATGGTTTTTGCCAGCTGATCACAGATGTCGCAGGCCTCGATTCTGGACTGAATCCGGGCAGGCCGGCTGCTTTCCTGTGTTCCTGAGCCGGCAAAAAACGGGAGCTTCGACCGTTTCTTTGCCGTTCCGCTGAGGGTTTCCTCGAGGGAACGGATCATTTCCTGAAGATGTGTATGCGTCATTAGTGCCAGACCGAGACGGTTCCGCCGTTCATACATCAGGGAATAGTGTCTCCGGCAGAAACCTGTCTGATTTGTCCGGATCCGGCATTCAGGTTCCATATAGGCAGAGGACAGCAGGCCGTCAATGTATCCGTCTTCGCAGGTGATCTCGAGACGGCAAAGCGGGCACTGGCATTCCTGACGGAATGCATCCAGTACCGGAATGGTATCAAGTGTGTATTTCATAGACAGCTCCATTCAGATGGTCAGGTCACAGGTTTGCAGCGATGATCTGCTCTGCACAGCGAATGCCGTCGACAGCGGCAGAGGTGATGCCTCCGGCATAGCCGGCGCCTTCACCACAGGGATAAAGCCCGGCAGCATCTACACTCTGAAGGCTTTCCGTACGGGGCAGCCGAATGGGACAGGAGGACCGTGTTTCCGGTGCGGTCAGAACTGCATCCGGGTGGTCAAAGCCGTGAAGTTTCCGCGCAAGCAGTGGAATGGCGGACCGGAGAGCGTCGGTGAACAGAGATGGGAAAAGAAGGTCCAGATCCGTATAAGTGACACCGGGGAGATAACTGGGAATAACGCTCCGCTGCGCCCGGCTGGGAATGCCGCGGAGAAAATCGCCTGCCAGCTGTGCCGGGGCATGTCCGGTGCCGCCGCCAAGTTCGAAGGCTTTCCGCTCAATAGCCCGCTGCCAGTACATGCCGGCAAGCGGATGGCTGTCCGGAAAATCTTCCGGGGAAATTCCTACCAGGAGGGCACTGTTGGCATTCCGGTCATCACGGGCATAACGGCTCATGCCGTTGGTCACAATGGAATCCGGCTCGCTGGCAGCGGCGATCACGGAGCCTCCGGGGCACATGCAGAACGTATAGACGTTCCGTCCGTCAGGCAGATGGACAGCCAGCTTGTAATCGGCAGCTCCCAGATGTGCATTGGTCTGTCCGTACTGAGCGGTATTGATGAGCGTCTGCGGATGCTCAATGCGTACACCCATGGAAAAAGGCTTCTGGATCATGGTATATCTGTCCTGGTACAGGGATTCAAAGGTATCCCGGGCACTGTGGCCGACAGCTAGTACCACAAAACCGGTTTCAAGGATTTCAGATCGTCCGCCGGATTCCACTTCAACTGCCCGGATCCGGCCGCTGTCCCGGAGAAGACGCGTCATCCGGGATTCAAATCGTACTTCACCGCCAAGGGCACAGATGCGTTCTCGGATTCTGATGATACAGTCGGCCAGACGGTCTGTCCCAATATGCGGTTTCGCCTCATAGACGATTTCGGCCGGTGCACCATATCTGACCAGCGTGTGGAGAACGGTGAGAATCCGCGGATCCTTGATGCCGCTGTTCAGCTTCCCGTCCGAAAATGTTCCTGCACCACCTTCGCCGAACTGTACATTGGAGACGGGGGAGAAAGCGGGGGCACCTTTTTCAAAGTAAGCATGGACATCCCGGGTGCGCGTACGGGCATCCCGGCCGCGTTCAAGAACTATCGGACAAAGTCCGGCCTCAGCCAGCCATAGTGCAGCGAATATTCCTGCAGGGCCGAAACCCACAACAACAGGACGGGAAGAAAGCGAAGCCTTCGGGATATCCGGAAAGGCAAAGGGTGTAATCCGGCTGATCTCGTTTTCCGGAAAGGCACGAAGACAGCGTTCCTCTTCTTTTGTCGGATTGAGCGTGAGATCCAGAGAAACCGCATAGACGATGTCATTCTTTTTTCGGGCATCGATACTTTTTCTCGCGATCTGACAGGATCTGATCTGGTCCGGACGAACCCGGAGCTTTCGGGCGGCTGCGGCGAGGAGCATATCCTCGGTGTAGTCAAGCGGGATTTTCAGGCTGTGTAAACGAATCATGAATGATCTCCAATCTGGTGAACGGGAAAATGAAGGAAACCGTCACGGCCTATGCCGGGCTGCGGAGGCGGCAATGGCATCTGCAGCAGCAATACCGGAGGCAAAGGCAAAATGCAGATTATATCCGCCGCAGGGCCCGTCACAGTCAAGGATCTCTCCGGCACAATACAGGCCCTGCCGGACCTCCATTGTCTGCGGATTAAGCGCGGTGAGCTTCAGACCGCCCCGGGTGACCTGTGCATGATCAAACCCCTGTGTGCCGGTGATTTCCAGCGGGAAACCGGTGATTGTTTCGCACAGGCGCATCTGTTCTGCATGTGTGAGGCCGGCGGAGTGATCCGGTTTCAGTCCTGCGGCTTTCAGAACAGATTCGGTCAGAATGCGCTGGAAGACACCGGTAAAGCAGGTACTGAGTGAAGCTTCTCTGCCGAACGCAAGAAGCCGACTGCCGAGCCATTCCTGAACGCTGTCCGGATTCAGTTCCGGGAGAAGATGAATCCGAACACGGACGGAATGTCCTGCTGCGAGTGCAGTGGCGGCAGTTCCCGAAAGCTGGAAGACACAGACGCCGCTGATTCCGTATTCCGTAAAGAGCAGTTCCCCGGTTTCCTGATCAGAATCGCACCCGTCAATCTGAAGACGGAGTGATGCCCGGGTGCGCAGACCTTTGAGGGCGGGAAGGGCAGGCCGGGTTTTCAGTTGAACCAGAGCAGGGCTGGGAGGGGTCAGCGGCAGCGAAAGGGACGCCAGAAGCGCAGCACCGGATCCGTCACTGCCGGATTTCGGGGCGGCAGAGCCGCCTGCAGCGAGAAGCGCATACCGGGCATGGAAGCGTTTCCCATCTGCCGATTCTGCAGTCCACATTCCGTTTTGTTCCTGGCTGAGTGCCGTAACTCTGGTATCAGTGAGCAGTGTGATATTGGGTGAGTCGATGGCCTGACGCAGCGTGTCCAGAACAGAGGCGGCAGCCAGTGTCCGGGGATAAATCCGTCCCTCTTCAGAAACAGTCATCAGTCCCAGTGAATGAAAGAAGGAGAGAACCTCTTCCGGGGGAACAGTCTCATAAAGCTCACGGACAAAACCGGCGGCCTCTCCGTAGAATTCTGCAGACATCTGTTCATTGGACAGATTGCAGCGTCCGTTCCCGGTGGAAAGAATCTTTTTTCCGACGCGCGGATTCCTCTCGAGGAGCAGTACCCGGAGCGGCTGACCGGAAAGCCTTGCGGCAGCGGCCAGCCCGGAGGCGCCGCCGCCCACGATGAGAACATCATAGGACATGAGTTGTATTCCTTTCAGAAAAAACGTATACTGTTCGGGAATTCAGACAGATCCCGGGACAATCATCGAAACCGGCAGACACCGGGGATATTGTACAGCCGGGCATCCGGCCGCTGAAAGTGCCGGATGCCCGGACAGACGGATCAGACAGGAGGAAAATATGCTGGAGACAACGCTTTGTTACCTGCAGGAAAAGAACCGGGTGCTGATGCTTCACCGCGTGAAAAAGGAGCATGACGTAAATGAGGGAAAGTGGATCGGCATCGGCGGAAAACTGGAAGAAGGGGAAAACCCGCAGGAGTGCATGCTGAGGGAATTCAGGGAGGAAACCGGTCTCACCCTGACCAGCTGGCAGTATCG
>CACXHF010000223.1 GCA_902767305.1 uncultured Eubacteriales bacterium | reverse complement strand
TGCTGAATGGAGGTGTACAGATTCTGTGCCCGCTCCGTTCCGAGGTGGCGGATGGGACAGTCCACCAGTTTCAGTCCGGCCTGAATCGCCCGTTTGCGGATTTCCCGCACATCCCTGTCATTCCCCACGCCCTCGACATGGGTATCCGCCCCGAATTCCAGATAAATTTTGTCGGTATAATCAATCAGATTCTGTGCAACGTCATGACCGACCAGATTGGGAAAATCCCCTCCAACCTCACAGGAAAGCGACAGTTTCCCGTCCGAGAAGGCTCCTGCACCGGAAAATCCTGTCGTAATATGGCAATATGGCCGGCAGGATACGCAGTATCCCGTCTTTGACTTCGGACATTTCCGCTTTTCAATCGGCTGTCCTTTTTCAACAATGGTAATCGATTTCCGGCTTCCATTGCGCAGCATCTCCAGTGCCGTAAAAATGCCTGCCGGACCCGCACCAATGATTACTACATCGCGTTTCATTTTCTCTGTCTCCCATCAGCGCCTGTTTCTGTTCTGGCTCTCTGTATTCCTGCGGTCGCCCCGGTTCTGTCCGCCCCCGGTCTTCCCGTTTTTCGTTCCGTCCTCGACCATGGTCAGCGAAATGCGGTGGCGCTGCAGGTCCACAGCCAGAACCCATACATCGACAATATCCCCGACTTTGACTACCTCACTGGGATGACGGATAAAGCGGGTTGCCATCTGCGAAAGGTGCACCAGTCCGTCCTGATGAACGCCGATATCCACAAAAGCGCCAAAGTCCGTGACGTTGCGGACCGTTCCCTTCAGCTTCATGCCCGGCTTCAGGTCCTCCATGTTGAGTACATCCGTCCTCAGTACCGGTGCCGGCAGGGAATCACGGGGATCGCGTCCCGGCCGCTCCAGCTCTCTGGCAATATCCCGCAGCGTGGGAACGCCCACCTGAAGCTCCTGGCCCAGTTTCTCAAAGCCGGCCTGCTCCACCTTTGCATAGAATCCCTCAATGCCGCTTCCGATTTCTTCATTATTAATGTTCATCCGTCTGAGCAGTGCCCTTGCTGCCGGATAGCTTTCCGGATGCACCGCCGTGGCATCCAGCGGTTCCTTTCCGCTCACGCGCAGAAAGCCGGCGCACTGTTCGAAGGCTTTCGGTCCCAGCTTGCTGACCTTTTTCAGATCCGTACGGGAATCGAAGCCGTTTTCATCCCGATAGGCAATAATATTCTGTGCAATGGTGTCATTAATTCCGGCCACGTGGCGCAGAAGCTCGACCGATGCGGTCTCAAGGTCGACGCCCACCGAGGAAACGCAGTCCTCCACCACGCCGGCCAGTGCCCGCTCCAGTTCCGCCTGCTTGAGATCATGCTGATACTGGCCGACTCCGATGGACTTCGGATCGATTTTTACCAGTTCCGCCAGCGGATCCTGCATGCGGCGGGCAATGGAGATGGCGCCGCGCTCAAGGACGGTATACTGCGGCAGTTCTTTTGCGGCATTTTCCGAGGCAGACCACACGCTTGCACCGGCCTCATTGACGATCGTGTAGGAAACACCCGGAAGTTCCGGAAGAAGGGAAGCAATGAACTGCTCACTCTCCCGGGAGGCCGTCCCGTTGCCGATGGAAATCGCCGTCACATGATGCCGCCTGCACAGGCTGATAATCATCTGCCGGGCCTGTTCCTTGCGCCGTTCCTGTCCGGGCAGCGTAAAGAAAGCAATTCCCGTCTCAAGAACACGCCCGGAGGCATCCACCACCGCCAGCTTGCAGCCGTGCTGATATCCCGGATCCACGCCCAGGGTGACGCGCCCCCGGATCGGCGGCTGCATCAGCAGCTGGCGGAGATTGTCCGAGAATACGTGAATGGCGCCCTCGTTCGCCCGGTCCGTCAGTTCATTCATCAGTTCACGGTCCAGGGACGGCTCAATCAGGCGATCCCAGGAATCCTCCGCTGCCAGACGGATCTGATCCCCGGAAGGACAGTCATTTTCCACATAGTGCCCTTCGATAATCTGTTCGGCACTCGGTGCACTGACCTCCACCGCCACACGGAGGAAGCCCTCCTTCTCGCCGCGGTTCAGTGCCAGGATCCGGTGATTGGCCGCCTTGAGTGCAGGCTCCGCATAATCCTCATACTGCGCGTAAATGTCTGCAGTGCGTTTGGTATTCTGAATCCCGTCCTCACCGCTTTCACTTTCCGTCTCTTCCTCCGCCGCCCGGGCTTTCTTCTTCGCGGCAGATTCCTTCTTCTCAATTTTTTTGCTGGTCTGCTGACCGGTACGCCGGACAAATGCCCGCAGTTCCGAGCGGACATCCGCATTGTCCGCCATCATCTCGGCAATGATGTCTCTGGCCATGGAAAGGGCCTGCTCAGCACTCTCGATTTCCTTCTCCGGATCCACAAATGCACCGGCAAGGGCCAGCGGGTCATCCGAGGGCTTCTGCTTCAGAATAGCCTCCGCCAGCGGCTCAAGCCCCTTCTCTCTGGCAATGATGGCGCGGGTACGCCGCTTCGGGCGGTAAGGCAGATACAGGTCCTCAAGAACCGCCAGCGTCGTGGCCGCCTCAATCTTTGCCCGCAGCGCATCATCCAGTTTTCCCTGTGCCTCAATGGTATTGAGAATGGTCTCCCTGCGCTTCTCAAGTCCGCGCAGATATTCAAGGCGTTCACCGAAATTGCGCAGCTGCTGATCATCCATTTCACCCGTCTGTTCTTTTCTGTAACGGGCGATAAACGGGATGGTATTCCCCTCATCAATCAGCGCTGCAACCGTCTCGGCAATCGCAGGTTTTGTGTTGAATTCTCTGGCAAGTACGACTGAAATATCCATGTCTTTTCCTCCATACTCTGATTCATGCCTATTATACGAAAGACCCCTCTGAGTTGCAAGCCGCTTTTTTCTGTCCCGGAGAATCCGCTCCGGAAGATCCGGACCGCCGCGCCGCAGATTCCCGACTTCCGGTCCGAAGTCCTTTTGTTCGCCGCCCGGCAGGAAAAAGCCATCTGCAAAAAATGTCGGTTTTGTCCATGTTTTAAATTGTTTTTGACATGTACGAAACCATTCCGGAATCATACAATAAGGATAGTTTTTTATCGACTTCGTCAACTGTTTCCGACTTCAGGTCTTTTTTTGCACTGTTCCCCCGGTCCGCCCGCGTCATCTGAACTCCCCAGGACACAGGCGGATACACTTTGAAACGGAATCAAGCGTATGAATCCGCATCTGACTTACAAGCAATACCGCAGAATGGACCTTTTTTTCTTCGGGCTCATTCTGACGGTTTCTGAAACCCTGATTATCCTTGCCGGAAACCGCTGGTTCAGGGATCAGCTTTATACCGTCTCCGCTGCAGCCGCCGTTGTGGGCATTGTGCTCATGCGGTGGGGTGCCTGGGCCGGCATTCACGCCGTTCTGGCAGGTCTGGTCTACTGTCTGGCGGGAGCGGCAAATCCGTATCAGTTCCTGATTTATTGTACCGGAAACCTGCTTTCCCTGCTTGGCCTTTTCTATCTGCGGCACTTCGGGCAGAAAAGAATCCGGGAAGATTTTCTTCTCACTGTTCTCTATGCCCTGTGTATACAGCTGCTGATGCAGCTTGGGCGGGCGCTTGTCGCGCTTGTCACGGGTACACCGCCTCACGTGTGCCTGAACTTTTTCACCACGGATGCACTATCCAGCCTGTTCACCTGTGTGATCATCTGGATTGCAGCCAGACTCGATGGGATGCTCGAGGACCAAAAAACCTATCTTCTCCGTCTCAGCCGAGAACGGGAAGAAAAGAACAAAGGGGGATATTGATGAAAGCCGTTGCATCAGACTTCCTCGTGTACGATAAGGAAACGAATTCGTATCACGAAAACCCGGAACAGATTGTCAGAGATGATGTTGAAAAGCATTACTGGCAGCATATCGGGATGACCATTCTCAAGGACTGGCGTCTCTATATCATGCTGGTCCCCATGCTTGTCGTCTTCCTGTTCTGGCGCTACTTCCCGATGTATGAACTTCTCGGGTGCTTTAAGGTAGCAGACAATGTCCTGCCGGTTTCGGACCAGCTGTTTTCCGGCTTCTCCAATTTCAAGATTCTGCTCTCCGGCAGCGGGACGCTGTCCCTCGAATTCTGGCGTGCACTGAGGAACACCTTCGTACTGAGTTTCTACGGACTCTGCTTCGGATTCCCGATGCCGATCGTCCTTGCCCTGTTCTTCAACGAGGTTCGCAGCAACGCCGCGCGTTCGGTCTACCAGGTTCTGACCTACCTGCCCAAATTCATGTCCACGGTCGTTATGACCTCTCTGGTCATGATGCTTGTCAAGCAGGGTGCCCAGACGTCCAACATGGGTATCGTTTCCCAGGCGCTGGCCAGTCTCGGCCTCATTTCCCAGGAAACCGCCCGTGCCGGTCTCCTGAACAACCCCGGCTTCTTCCGTGCCATTTACATTATCAGCGGCATCTGGGAAGGTGCGGGCTATGACAGCATCGTGTTCTTTGCCGCCATTATCGCCATTTCCCCGACCAGCTATGAAGCGGCGCAGATCGACGGCGCCGACAAGATGGCACAGATGCGTTACGTCGTCCTGCCCTCCATTCTCTCCACCATCGTCATCATGCTGATCACGCGAATCGGCTCGCTCCTCAACATCGGCTATGAGAAGGTCATCCTTCTTTACAACGCCAATACCTTTATCACAGCGGATGTCGTCTCGACTTTTGCCAACCGGTATGGTCTTGAAGGCGCCGCGAAAGGCATTGCATCCGCTGCCGAAATGATGAACAACGTCATCGGCATGCTGCTGGTCATCGGTGCCAACACGATTGCCCGCAAAGCATCCAACACATCGCTGTATTAATAGGGGGCTGCCATGAAAAGAAAGCTTGAGGTTACGGAGCTGATATTCAAAATTATCAGCTACACGTTGCTCACCATTTTTGCGCTGGGCTGTCTCTATCCGTTTGTGTATGCCGTTTCCGCATCCATCAGCGGCGCAAAAGCGGTTGACTACAACGAGATCGTTCTCCTTCCGAAAGACATCCAGTTTGAAGCCTTCCACCGCATGTTCTCGGACAACATGTTCTGGAACGCCTATTCAAACACCCTGTTCCTGACGTTCTACGGCACCATCTGGAGTCTTTTCTATTCCATTCTCGGTGCCTACGCGCTCTCGAAAAAGCGCCTGCTGTTCCGCAAATTCTTCAACTTCTTCCTGGTCTTCACCATGTGGTTCTCTGCCGGCATCGTCCCGCAGTACCTCAACTATCTGGCAACCAAGGCGGTCCTGAACGGTGCGGGCATCATGGATGACAAGTGGCTGGTCGTCATCGCCATGGGCATGC
>CACXHF010000222.1 GCA_902767305.1 uncultured Eubacteriales bacterium | reverse complement strand
TGCGAGACTGTATCCGCCGTATTTGTCAGTTTATTTGAAAATAAGCGCACATTTTTTTGGAATCTGTCCGTTTCTCTGTTTTCGTCTCTCATGATATAATTCATGCAGAGAAACTGTCCCTGTCCATTTACCTGAGCAAAACGGCGAATAGAAATGAGGAATCACGGATGTTTACAGCGACCAGTGCAGCACCTGCCGTCACCATTTCCGAATCTGCCCAGAACATAAGCCCCTCATCAGTTTCACCGGTTCATGCCGTCGGTGCCGTTGTCATTCATCCGTCCGAGGGCATCTGTGAGATTGAACGGATTGAAAAGCGTTCATTCAATGCATCCACTGTGGCCTATTATGTTCTGAAGCCGAAGTTTGGAAAAAGTTCCTCCACCGTGTATCTTCCGATCGACCGCGGCAACACTCTGCTCCGGAGTCTGCTGCTCAAATCGGAAATCGATCAGATCATTACTGACAGCACAACCTGTCCAAGTCTCTGGGTTAATGACAATAAGAAACGGAAGAAAGCATTCAATGATCTGCTGTCCGAAGGCGATTACGCCAAGCTCATCCGTATGATCCGAGACATCCATGACCATACCCGGGAACGCATCGCCGACGGAAAGAAACCCTGTGCAGCAGATGAGGCAATTCTCGAGGCAGCAGAGCGTCTGATGCATCAGGAATTTGCATACGTACTCCACCTCCCCTTGGAGGAGATTGGCGAATACATTGCCCGCCGCATCAGTGATGCGGATGTGACTGCCTGACAGCAGGACGAAATCATCCCCATAAAGCAGAATCCGCCCGGCAGCCGCCACTTTCCAGGTGACCGCTGCCGAGCGGATCCTATTCTGTTTTCAGGGCAAATGCAGTTTCCAAGCGGGAACCGTCCGTTTCAGTGCTGCATTCCTTCCTGTTTCTCTGTCAGAACACTTCGGTTTTTCATCACGTATTCAATCATCGATACCAGCGTCATAATGGCCGCAGCCGCACCAACAATTTCCGTCAGTACAGCAAAGACAGTTCCAGGCAGCTGCAGTGTCAGCAGCATGACCAGAATCATCTGGAAAACCGTCTTTACCTTGCCGCTCATTCCGGCTGCGATGACTTTTCCCTGCTCAACCGCCACCAGCCGCAGGCCGGAGACAATAAACTCGCGGGCAATAAAGATAATCCCGTACAAGACGTTCAGTTCACCCAGCGCCACAAACATGATAAAAGCTGTATGTGTCAGCAGTTTGTCTGCAATCGGATCCATAAACTTTCCAAAGTTGGTTACCAGGTGATATTTACGTGCAATCTTCCCGTCAAGCAGATCCGTCAGACTTGCCAGTGCAAATACAATGAAGGCAAGAATGCGCATCATCTGACGCGAACCGGCAAACCACAAAAGGCACAGATACACCGGAACCAGGCAGATTCGCATCAGTGTCAGCCGATTCGGCAGATTCATTCCCTTCATTCCTGTGATATAGCGGTCCAGTTTCGATTCATTCATATCTGCTCACCTATCAGGTCATATTCTCTGGCTTCGGTGATCCGCACGCGGACAAACTGACCATCCTCGAGCGGCTCCTTCGCGGTAAAATAGATTTTTCCGTCAATTTCCGGCGCCTCCAGCATGGAACGGCCGACATAGCGCTTTCCCTGTTTCTTTTCCACCAGAACCGTATATTCAAGTCCCACGCGCTGCCGGTTATTCTCAAGTGATATTTCCTGCTGGAGCGTCATCAGGCGGTCATAACGGGACTGTGCCAGATCCTGCGGTACGGGATTGTCCATCTTCTCCGCTGCAGTCCCTTCTTCCGGTGAAAAGATGAATGCGCCCATCCGGTCAAATTTCATTTCCCGTACGAAATCCATCAGTTCCTCAAAGTCCGTATCCGTCTCTCCCGGAAAACCCACCATCAGTGTTGTACGGATGGCAATGCCGTTCTTACGAAGTTTCCCGCAGATTTCCCGAATGTGCACGCCGGTCTCTGCCCGGTTCATCGCATCCAGGATAGACTGGCTGATATGCTGCATCGGAATATCGATATACGGGCAGATATTGTCGTGACTGCGCATAACCTCAATCAGACGGTCATCCACACGTTCCGGATAACAGTACAACACCCGAAGCCAGCGGACACCTTCAATCCCGGCTGCCTGTTCCAGCAGATCTGCCAGGCTTCCATCGGGAAAATCCGAACCGTAACGGGTCGTATCCTGCGCAATCAGGGTAAATTCCCTGACACCCCGGCCGGCAAGTGTCCGGATCTCCTCCAGAATCATCTCCGCCGGACGGCTTCTGTAACGGCCTCGAATCAGCGGAATGGCACAGAACGCACAGAAATTGTCGCATCCTTCTCCGATACGAATATATGCACTGTACGGCGGAGTTGTCAGCACACGACCATATTCGAAGAACGCTTCATCATCCTGCGTGTATACCGGATGGCTGCCTGCCAGTGCCTTTTCAAGTGCTTCATCCAGCTTCTTATATTCATTGACGCCCATGATCAGGTCCACCTCGGGCATCTCCTCAACAATCGCCTCCGGATAACGCTGTGCAAAGCAGCCTGTTGCTGCAAGAACCCGGCATTTTCCCTGCGTCTTGTATGCAGCCATTTCAAACAGTGTTTCTATGGCTTCTTTCTTGGACTCCTCGATAAAACCGCAGGTATTGACGATAATGACCTGGGCATCACTCAGATCATTTGTGACCTGATAGCCATGGTCTGCCAGAACAGCCAGCATCTGTTCGGAGTCAATTCTGTTTTTGCTGCATCCAAGAGATATCAGTGTAACTGTTGCTTTCATATTTCCTGCTCCTCTGTATCCGGCGGCCGCTCTGCCACCGGATACAGAGCATTCTGTCTTAATAGGCAATCTTTTTCTCAATGTACTCAACAAGACCGGAAAGCGGAATCCGCTCCTGCGTCATCGTATCACGGTCGCGAACGGTAACCGCCTGATCCTCCAGGGTGTCAAAATCAACCGTCACACACATCGGCGTGCCGATTTCATCCTGTCGGCGGTAACGCTTGCCAATGGAACCGGTCTCATCGTATTCAACCATAAAATGCTTGCTCAGCATCTCGAATACCTCGCCGGCTTTCTCGCCCAGCTTGTTTTTCTGGAGCGGCAGCACGGCACACTTATACGGCGCCAGTGCCGGATGGAAGTGCATCACGGTACGCACGTCTCCCCCCTCCAGCGTCTGCTCCTCGTACGCCTCGCACAGGAAAGCCAGTGCCGCTCTGTCTGCACCAAGAGACGGCTCAATGACATAAGGAATGACCTTTGCGCCCGTAGTCGGATCCAGATATTCCATACTCTTGCCGGAGGTATTCTGATGGGCCGTCAGGTCGTAGTCCGTCCTGTCTGCAACACCCCACAGTTCACCCCAGCCGAACGGGAACAGATATTCAAAGTCAGTAGTTGCCTTGGAATAGAACGCCAGTTCCTCCGGGCGGTGATCTCTGAGCCGCAGGTGCTCCTCATTTATTCCGAGGCCCAGCAGCCAGTCACGGCAGTAAGAACGCCAGTACTGGAACCATTCCAGATCTGTTCCGGGCATGCAGAAAAATTCCAGTTCCATCTGCTCAAATTCCCGGGTACGGAATGTAAAGTTTCCCGGTGTGATCTCATTACGGAAGCTTTTGCCCACCTGGCATATACCAAAGGGCAGCTTGCGCCGGGTCGTTCTGGCCACATTCTGGAAATTGACGAAAATACCCTGTGCCGTCTCCGGGCGCAGGTAGATTTCATTGCTGGCATCGTCCGTTACGCCCTGATAGGTTTTGAACATCATGTTAAACTTGCGGATGCCGGTAAAGTTATGCTTGCCGCACGTCGGGCACGGAATCTGATTTTTCTCAATGAACTGCTCAAGCTCCTCATTCGTCCAGCCGTCCGCTTCAATCTCCTCGCCGTGCTCTTTTCCCCAGTCCTCAATGAGTTTATCCGCTCTGAATCTGGCCTTGCAGTCCTTGCAGTCCATCAGCGGATCATTAAAATTCCCCACGTGTCCGCTGGCAACCCAGACCTGACGGTTCATCAGAATCGCGCAGTCAAGACCGACATTGTAACGGTTTTCCTGGACGAACTTTTTCCACCAGGCACGCTTGACGTTATTCTTGAATTCCACGCCAAGCGGACCGTAATCCCAGGCATTTGCCAGTCCGCCGTAGATCTCGGATCCCTGGAAGATAAAACCGCGGCCCTTGCACAGGGCGATAATCTTGTCCATCATCTCATTCGATGCCTTTGCCATGTTTGCCTCTCCTTTTTCTTCTGTGCACTGAATGCCCTGCCGGACAGCACAGAATATCCGGCAGTTTCTTCGGAATATAAAATAATCGCGAAGTGCTCCGCCCGAATCAAAGCACTACACCAGATTCAAGGGACGAAGTCAACTCCGCGGTTCCACCCTTGTTGATGCCGCCGGCATCCACTTTTAAGCTTTTTCTGCGGCTCCAGGCTGCCAACCCCTTCACTGCCGCTGTCGGGCTGTATCATACTATCCTGCCCGCTTTTTGTCAAGAATTCCGGTCCAGTCCGGTGCTTTTCCCGTATGCATTCCCTGCAATCTCCCCTTGATGACTTCGGACTTATCCGATATAATACGCATCATGATTGCTGTACAGTACAAAAAGTGTGCCCGTATTGTTTCCCGAACCGTCTGTGCATCTCAAGGAGGTATCCATGACTTACACTCCCTGCGCAACTCGCTACGACACCATGGCCTATGCCCGCTGCGGCCGCAGCGGTCTTCTTCTGCCGAAACTGTCCCTCGGACTGTGGCACAACTTCGGAGAAATTACTCCGTTCCAGACCCAGCAGGCCATTTTACGCACCGCATTTGACTGCGGAATCACCCATTTTGATCTGGCTAATAACTACGGCCCGCCTTACGGCGAGGCTGAGCGGAATTTCGGCATCCACATGGACCGCGACTGGCATACGCATCGCGATGAACTGATTATCTCCACAAAAGCCGGCTATGACATGTGGCCTGGCCCGTACGGAGACTGGGGTTCCAGGAAATACCTGATCTCAAGCCTTGACCAGAGTCTGCGCCGCATGCATCTTGACTACGTGGACATTTTCTATCATCACCGTCCCGATCCGAATACACCCATCGAGGAAACCATGGGCGCACTGGATCACATCGTCCGCAGTGGAAAGGCGCTTTACGTGGGAATTTCAAACTACAGTGCCGCCCAGACCGCCCAGGCCATTTCAGTTCTGCATTCTCTCGGTACCCCCCTCCTGATTCATCAGCCGCGGTACAACATGCTTGACCGATGGATCGAAGACGGTCTGACAGACGTCCTGCGCCGTGAAGGCGTCGGTGCCATCGTATTCAGCCCTCTGGCAGGCGGCCGCCTGACCGGCAAGTACCGTCACGGCATTCCTGCTGACAGCCGCATCGGACATGATCCGCGCTATCTGAAGCCGGAATCCGTTACCAGCCAGCTTTCCGCCATTACTGACGGACTGAGTACAATCGCGAACGCACGCGGGGAGACGCTGACACAGCTGGCTCTCCAGTGGGTTCTCCGGGATCCGGTCATTACCTCTGCTCTGATTGGTGCCAGCCGTCCCGAGCAGGTTCGCGAAAATGTTCGTATTGTCGAACATTCCCCGCTTTCCGATGATGAAATCCAGGCAATTGAACAAATTCTGAATAAAAACGAGGCGTAATATGATATCTGAAACTTTCAAAGCCATGCTCTCCGGTAAGTCTGTCATTCGTGAACTGAGTGAGCAGGCTGCCAGAATGGCCGCAGCAAACTCCGCTCATCCCATCGAAATCTACGATTACAGTCTGGGCAACCCGTCCGTACCTGCCCCCTCCGCTGTAAATGAAAAGATGATTGATCTCCTCCGTCACGAGGATCCCATGCTGGTTCATGGATACAGTCCGAGTCTCGGTATTCCATCCGTCAAGGAAAAGATCGCCGCATCACTCAACCGTCGCTTCGGTATGAATTACAAAGGAACAGATATTTTCCCCACCAGCGGAGCCGCCGGTGCTCTTGCCCACGCCTTCCGTCTGGTAACCAAGCCCGGGGATACCATTCTGACCTTTGCCCCTTATTTTCCGGAATACGGTCCTTACATTCTTCCCACCGGCTGTCAGTTTAAAACCGTTCCTGCAGATACAGAAAACTTCCAGATCAACTTTGACGCCCTTGACGAAGCACTTACCCCGGATGTCATGGCACTGCTGATCAATACTCCAAACAATCCCTCCGGAGCCATGTATTCCGAGAAAACCCTTCAGCAGCTGGCTGATCTCCTGCTGCTCCGAGAAAAGGAATTCGGTCATGAGATCTGGCTCATTTCTGATGAGCCCTACCGTGAAATCGTCTTTGACGGGAAAAAGGCCCCATACGTTTCATCTTTCTATGCCAGAACCCTTTCCTGCTATTCTTTTTCCAAATCCCTTTCCATTCCCGGCGAACGTATCGGCTATCTGGCAGTTAACCCGGCCTGCGGCTGCTCTGACATGCTGGTTCAGATGTGCGGACAGATTTCCCGCGGCATTGGCCACAACTGCCCGTCCTCCCTCATGCAGCTGACCGTTGCTGACACCTGTGACCTCACGTCTGATCTGAGCGTTTATGAAACCAATATGAATCTCCTCTACAACGCTCTGACTGATCTCGGACTTGAAATTGTCCGTCCCGGCGGGACTTTCTACATGATGCCCAAATGCCCGGAGAAGGATTCCAATGCCTTTTCCCGAAAGGCCCTCCGGTACAATCTGGTACTCGTTCCATGCGACAGCTTTGCCCTTCCCGGGTATTTCCGTATTGCGTACTGCACGGATACCGGAAAGGTCGAACGTTCCCTTGATGCTTTCCGGAAATTCATCCGAAGCGAATACTGAACTCATGAAGCAGGGCAGAGAGGCCATTCCGCCTCCCTGCCTTTTCTTTTTTTTCGCAGTCCGGCCATTATCCTTCCAATTACACCAATTTCATCTGTATTCACTATCATCTTTTTAACAAATCTTTAAAAAACCCGTTCTTATCATTTACGTGCTTCCGTTTTTCCGCTATACTACCCTTATTCTGCAGAGAATCCTCTGGCTGTACCTTCCTGTAAGGCTGCCCGTCAGGGCAAATCCCCCATCAGGCGAATCCGCAAGCATATCCGGCCTTTGCCGGTTTTTCCCCGTTTCCCGTATTGCCCTGTTTTTCTTGCACTTTATCCCGGAAAATGTGTCCCTCAGGAGGTCAAGATGAAACTGTATCTGACCGGTAAACCCTGTACACAGGAACGCCACTGTTATTTCGTTCAGGGCAGCCATGTCTCATTTATCGTTGACTGCGGTTTTCAGCGCCGGTATCCAGGGGATGAACTTCCTCATCTTACCGATGAACAGATCCGCAGCGCCTCCTATCTGTTTCTCTCGCACTCCCATGAGAACCAGTCCGGCGCTCTGACCTATCTGTTTTCCAACGGATTCAACGGACGTGTCGTTCTGACGACGGAAACTGCACGACAGCTGTCCATTCCTCTTGATGATCCTCTGATTCTTGAAGCCCTCAGTGTTCCATATGATCCATTTCTTCTTCCCGGCGGCCTGCAGGTTGTCTGGGGACGAAGCGGCCACTGTTCCGGCAGCGCCTGGTTTCGGTTTGAGGAAAACGGACGCAGCATCTTCTTTTCAGGGGACTACTATGCCAGCGCCCGGGTTCATGCGCTTGATCCAATTGTCGGCATCCGGGCTGACCTTGCTGTTCTTGACTGTGATTACGGTCTTGAGAGCGGAAATGCCCGGGAGGATCAGGTGGCAGAACTGGCTTCTGCAATTTCTGACGCACTGACCGACGGGCGTCCGATTCTCCTCCCGGTTCCAAAGTTCGGCCGCGGCATCGGCATTATGACGTATCTGTGCGAAAAGTTCCCGTACACGGATATCTTTGCCGACACCCATTTCATTACCGAGCTCGGTCATCTGGATGCCTCCGCACTGTGGGTTCGTCCTGACTTTCAGAAAATTCTGGATGCCATCTATATCCGGACCATCCCTGAGGACTTTGTTGCTCTGGGAATCTATTTTGTCAGTGATCCCCAGATGGACAATCCGGATACACGCCGTCTGGCTGCGCGTATCATGGAATGCGGCGGGATCGTTATCTTTACCGGAACAGTAGAGCCGAATTCCCGTGCCTCCCTCATGCTTCACTCCGGTCAGGCACAGCTTATCCGGTATGGTGTGCACTGCACTCAGGAGAACATGCTTCAGATTGCTGCACAGAATACCTTTCATCGGATCATCGCCTATAATTCCGACTTTTCACCAACGCATCCTGTATATGATGTCTGATCAGATTCCCGCAAGGGAATCTTTTTTTTCTGCCTGGCAGACATTTTCCCGCCCTGTTGTTCCCAGAAGCTTAAGAACAGACCGTTTTTCTCTCCTGCGAAAGCGTTATAATGGGTGTTGGATTCGCTTTGGAACAGTATTGGACTGTTTCAGAATCTCCCCACAGATTCCCTCGCCGACAGCCCGTATTCCGGGCAGAAAGGCAGAAAATGCATCGAGTTCATGTTATGAACATGACGAAAGGAAAGCCGCTTCCTCTTCTGGCCGTGTTCGCTTTTCCTCTCCTGATTGGCAACCTTTTTCAGCAGGCCTACATGCTGGCCGATTCCGCAATCGTCGGACGGATGCTTGGCGCCGGTGCTCTGGCCGCCGTCGGATCTACCGGTTCCATCTCATTTCTCTTCTTTTCTCTCTGCAACGGCATCAGCAGCGGAGGGGGAATTGTCACCGCACAGTACTTCGGTGCAGGAAATCCTGAATTCGTAAAACGAACCATTGTCAACTCAGCCTATGTACTCTTTTCCATTGCTCTGATTACCGGCTCTGCTTCCTTCCTCCTGGTCCCGACCGTCCTCGGGTGGATGGGTACACCTGCTGACATACTGCCGGATGCCGTCATCTACATGCGCATGACCTGCGCCTCCATGCCCTGGTCGCCATTTACAACTACTCTTCATCCATTCAGCGGGCACTCGGCGATTCCAGAACACCGCTGTATTTCCTGATTCTCTCCTGCTTTATGAACATCGGACTGGACATGCTCTTTGTGGGCCCTTTCCATATGGGTGTTTTCGGTGCCGCACTCGCAACCACACTCTCTCAGCTGACTGCCGGCGTTGGTTCTCTGCTGTATGCCATCCGTTTCAATGACTACTTCAGGATCAGCCGCAGACTCTTTTCCTTTCACCGCAGAATTGCCTGGGAAACTGTCCGTCTCGGTCTTCCCATGGCCATGCAATGGGGCCTCATTGCCATCTCCACCACCTCTCTTCAGTCCTTTGTCAATCGGTTCGGCACTACCGCTGTGGCTGCTTATACCACCACCTCCCGGATTGACCAGCTGGTCCAGCAACCCTTTGGCTCCCTGAGCATGGCTCTCTCTTCCTATTGCGGACAGAATTACGGTGCCGGGCTGAACAGCCGCATCCGTCTCGGATTCAAGGACAGCATGCTTGCCATGGCCGTCGTTTCCACACTGATGACTCTGTTCATGCAGTTTCAGGGACATTCTGTTGTGGGCATGTTCGTCACAGAGGAAGAAGTACGCCAGCTCGGCAGCACTGCACTGCGAATCACAAGCCTGTTTTATCTCTTTCTGGGAACCATCTACGTAACCCGCGGGGTGCTCAACGGCGTAGGCGATGCGTTCTTTTCCTTTCTGAACGGCATTGTGGAAATGATCTGCCGGATCTTCCTTCCCTACCTTCTTGTACTGATCCCCGCCGTTGGAGTTCAGTCCATCTGGCTGACTGCAGGCCTTACCTGGATGCTTGCCGGCCTCACCTGCATCCCGAGGTATCTCTGGTGGAGCAGGCGCCTGAGCCGCCGGACCGGTTCTGACACCCATCCGGAGGCCGAAATACAATCCTCTGAGAGGCAGTAATGTTTCAAAGGCACAGCAACCGATGACAATATAGTAAACATCCATCGGCACAGCCGGTGGATGTTCAAGGAGTTTCACTATCATAGACATAGCTGTAAGCTTTTCCGCCCCCACGCCTGGCGTGGGTTTTAGTGAACCAAAAAGCGCAGACCGCTGTACAGAGTACAGCGGTCTGCGCTTTTGTTTTTTATTATTCGGTTTTGTCGGACACCCGTCTCAGTGCTTCGAGCAATGCTTCAGGCATTTTATCTCTTGCACAGGTCTGGTCATGCCGGACCGGGATGCCGGGCAGATTTTTGATGACATCCGGTTCTTTTGTTCCGGTCAGCGCCGACAGTTTGACACAGCACTCGAAATCATCCATCGACTCGATGTCAAGACCTCCGATTGCCGAGAGCACGGCAGGCCCGAACTTGTACGGACTGGCTGTAGAGACAATCACGTTTTTGCGCGTATCCCCTGTCTTCTCTACATACTCACGCAGAACAGCAGACGCCACAGCCGTATGAGTATCCATCAGGTAATGCTGATCATGCCAGCGCTTCCAGATTTCTGCCTTGAGTGCAATTTCATCCGCATATCCGCAGGCATAGACTGCCTGAAGCCGGTTGAGCATCGTCTGATCAATCTGATAGCATTTCTCTGCTGCCAGCTGGTGCATGAATCCTGCGGTTTTTTCCGGATCATTTCCGGTCAGCGTAAAGACGAGACGCTCCAGATTGGAGGAAATCAGAATGTCCATAGACGGCGCCACTGTCTTGTAGAACGGCCTCTTCGAAATATCATAGACACCCGTTTCGATGAAATCTGTCAGCACATTGTTCGTATTGCTGGCACAGATCAGCCGGCCAACCGGCAGACCTGCACGCCGGGCATAATCCGCCGCCAGAATATCACCGAAATTCCCGGTCGGAACGCAGAAATTCACTTCCTCGCCCGGCCTGATCTGTCCATCCCGGATAAGGTCCGCATAGGCAGAGAAATAGTAGACAATCTGCGGAACCAGACGTCCAAAGTTGATGGAGTTTGCAGAGGAAAGGACTCTTCCCTGCTGATCCATCGTCCGGGCAAATTCACTGCTTCCAAAGATACGCTTGACTCCGCTCTGCGCGTCATCAAAATTACCTTCGACCGCAATCACATGCGTATTTCGTCCGCCTGTTGTTACCATCTGCAGGCGCTGCGCCTTGCTGACACCATCCTTCGGATAGAAGACCGCACAGCGGGTTCCCGGAACATCCAGGAATCCCTCAAGCGCAGCCTTTCCGGTATCACCGCTGGTTGCAACCAGAATAAAGATTTCCCGTTTTTCCCCGTTTTTCCCCGCGCTGAGTGTCAGAAGGTAAGGCAGAAGCTGCAGCGCCATATCCTTAAAGGCCAGTGTCGGACCATGCCAGAGTTCGAGTGCATAAGTGCTCTCATCCAGTTTCACCAAAGGCGCAATCCGGGAATCATCAAAGCCTGTTCCATAGGCACCATGAATAGCTTCTTTCAGTTCATTTACCGTAAAGTCCGGCAAAAATCCGCTGAGAATGCACAGCGCACGCTCCTCATAGGACGCATCTGCCAGTCCCATAATTGTTTCCAGCGAAAACTCAGGAAATGTCTCCGGTACATATAGGCCACCATCCGGTGCCAGTCCGCGTAAAATTGCCTGTGAAGGCTGAACACGTTCATTTCCTCTTGTAGATCTCATATTGCTATCCCCCATCAAACAGTCCGGTCCGCCTGATCGTTTTTCATTCATCAGCCGCCGTTCCTGTTCAGAACTCTTATTTCCTATACGCCGCCCGATTATACACGTGCGCCGTCAGGAAAGTCAATATTAAAGTTCTGCATCCGGCACGCTTCAGACACTGCTCCGTATCCACGCCATTGTGCAATAAGGCTCGTCTGACCGTCCAGATGGAAGGACAGCCGGACATGCTGTCCGGAATCCCGAACTTCAAATAAAAAACTGCTTTCCCGCTGAACGGAAAAGCAGTCTTCCTGCTGAAAAAAATCAGATCTGATACCTGCGGATGCACTCCGGAACATTTGCCGGGTCATCACTGTAACTGATTACCAGATCGCAGCCGGCATGAGCAGTCAGCTTCTCCAGTTTGGAGAAGAACTCAAGCAGCTTCTGATCATCCGCCTGGAGAAGTTTAAGGAAACTGTCGATATACAGAACATCAATATCATAATTGCCCGCAAGAATGCCCGCAATGAATCCATAAAAAGGCTCTGCACCCTTTACAGCGTATTCGCTTGCGTCCACGAACCGGACCTGAGGCTTCAGATTCAGTGTGTAATCCTTGTTGATATCAACAAAAAGAACATAGCCTTTCGCATCCTTCACGGAATTGTTTGCCATATCAAGAATGCGTTTGGTCTTGCCGGAGCCTTTCTTTCCAAAGATGATTTGGATCACGGTCAATACCTTCCTTTCATATTTC
>CACXHF010000221.1 GCA_902767305.1 uncultured Eubacteriales bacterium | reverse complement strand
GGTGACGACAATCAGGAATTTCCCTTACAGCAACAATTTTGATCTCTATGAGAACAGCAAGGGCGATGTGTGGGTACTCAGCAGCAATGGTGTCTATATAACGCCGGTGGAGGAACTGATCGCCAATGAGGCAATCACCCCCATATACTACAACAGGGCTAACGGTCTTTCCTGCATTACCACCGCAAATTCCTATAGCGAACTGACGCCGGAGGGAAATCTGTACATTGCCGGAACCACGGGTATCTGTAAGGTTAATATTGAAAAGCCTCTTGAAAACGTGAATGATCTGAAGGCATCCGTGCCCTTTGTGCAGGTGGACGGCCGTACCCTTTACCCCGGTGCGGATGGTACGTTCACGATTCCATCCGACACGCAGAAACTGACATTGCCGGCCTATGTGTTCAACTACGCGCTGAGTGATCCCCAGGTGAGCTACCAACTGGAAGGCTTTGAACGCAGCGACACCACCATCCGGCGCAGTGCTTTAGTGCCTGTAGAATATACCAACCTGCGCGGGGGTACGTATCATTTCGTAATGCGGCTGAAAGACGCCATGGGCCGCGGCAACAAGGAAGTGTCCATCAGGATCGTCAAGGAAAAGACGTTCTATGAACAGGTGTGGTTCTACGTCCTTGTGGTGCTCGCGGCGGCGGCACTGACCGCTCTGCTGGTGAAACTGTATATCCGCAGGAGAATGCGCGCGCTGGAGGCAAAGCATCGCGAGGAAGTTGAACGGGAAAAGGCAGAGAAGGAACTGCAGATGGCGACGCAGATTCAGCTTGACGCTCTGCCGACGAACGCACCGGATTTTGACGATTTCCCGAATCTGAACCTGCGGAGCAGCATGAATACCGCCAAAGAGGTGGGCGGCGACTTCTACGATTACTTCCCGATTGACGAGAACCGCCTCTGCTTCCTCATTGCCGATGTATCCGGCAAGGGTACTCCGGCCGCGCTGTTCATGATGACGGCCAAGACCATGATTAAGGACTATGCACTGAACCTGAATACAACCTCGGAGATCTACACCGCCGTCAACGCCCGGCTGTGTGAAAGTAATGAGGCGGGCATGTTCGCGACGTCCTGGATTGGCATTGTGGATAAGCGGACGATGATACTGCAATTCACCAATGCCGGGCACAATTATCCAGTCTTCCAGCATAAAGGCCAGCCATGCGAGATGATCAAGAAGAAACACGGGCTGTTCCTGGGCGGCATTGAATATACGCGTTACCGCCAGGACGAGATTCAGCTTGAACCGGGCGACAGACTGCTGCTGTACACCGACGGCGTGGTGGAAGCCCATAACCGGGATAACAAGCTTTACGGCGATGACCGCCTGATGCGCACGCTGGACAGCACCCGGGATTTGCCGGGCGAGCAGGTACTGGGACGCATTTTAGCGGATGTCAACGAATTTGCCGCGGAGGTTCCCCAGTTCGATGACATCACCATGGTTGTTTTGTCAGTCAAAGAGAAGGAAATACAAGGATAAACTGACCACTCAATAGAAAGAGACCGCTTTGGCTGTTTGCCTCTCCGGCGGGTTCAACAAATTGACCTCGCCGGAGCTGTCTGTGCTTCTGTTGCGGCCAAATGGATCGGGGAGAGCGCCAACTGCGTCGGCCAGTTCCTTCTGCTAGGCAGCATTCTGATCCTGCTCAAGGAAAGCCTGCGTCATTTGAATATCTGATTATTGAGGAAACAAGTAGGAGGACTTTGCAATGGTATTTCCATTGTATTTCTGGCTGCTGTTTGCAGCGGCACTTTTGATCAGCTCCATTGGCTTTAAGAAGTATGTTTGGTTCATCTCTCTGGGGTATGGCTTTTCCATCGCAGGCGAAGGGATTCTGATGCTGATCCTTTTCGGAATACAAAAAAGCCTTACCCCCGGCACGATTCTGTGCTGTGTATTGCTCACACTGTACGGCTGTCGGCTGGGCGGGTATCTTGCCTATCGGGAGATGAAGCTCGGTTCCTACAACAGGAACATGGATGGAGAGATCAAGCAGGACGTTCCAACGGGTGTGAAGTTTGCCATATGGATTACCTGTGCACTGTTGTATGTGCTGGAGGTGGTGCCGGTGTTCTACTGTCTTTACAACGGCAGCGGCTCCAATGTGTGGACCTATATCGGCTTTGCCATCATGCTCTGCGGTGTTTGCCTTGAATCTGCCGCGGACCTCCAAAAGAGCCGGGCAAAGAAAATGAATCCCAGACGCTTTGTGGACACTGGTCTCTATCGCCTGGTCCGCTGTCCGAACTATCTGGGCGAGATGCTGTTCTGGACAGGTGTTGTCCTGTCCGGTATCGGTTCTGTAAGCGGCTGGCAGTGGTTACTGACCATTATCGGCTATTTCGGCATCATCTTCGTCATGTTCAGCGGAGCGCGGCGTCTGGAAATCCGGCAGAATAAAAACTACGGTGAAGATCCTGAATACCAGAAATATGTGAAAAGCGTACCCATTCTTGTGCCGTTCATTCCTCTGTACAGCGTGGAAAAGTACAAGTGGCTGACGGCATAGCCGATCGACCGCATGCCATAACAGTCAAAATACTGCCTTATATGAATGCATAAGCAGCAGACATCAAAGAATCAATCAAGGAATAGGAGAAAAAACATGAAAATCACGAGCTTTAATCCTCTGATCGTCACCAAGGACTCGGAATCCGCCATCGCATTATTTGAGGCACTGGGATTTGAACGCCGCCATACCAAGGAAGGCATCAGCGAAAATAATGTGACGGATGTTCGGATGAAGGACGCTAACGGCTTTCATGTGGACGTGAGTCAGGGTACTGGCGAATGGACGATGATCCGCATGAATGTGGATAATCTGGATGAAGCGGTCGCCTTTTTGGAGGCCCACGGCTTCCACAAGGCGAGGCACGCCGTCGCCAATAAGACGATCGATACCGGGTCCTCAAAAATCAACATTATGGTATCTCCTTCCGGGTTCATCTTTTCGGTCTCGCAGCACATCAAGGATCATGACTGACATTTTTTGCGTCATAATATCGAATGTGCCAGAACTATTTCTACGTATGTAATAAACAACCGCTTACTTTTGTTTGAGACGGATTTTCATTGAATGCCGCAGATTTCATGAGACAAACATAAATCAACAGACTCACACAATATGCGCAAATTCGCAGATTGTATGAGTCTGTTTGTATTATTATGTGAGCTATAATATGCGAGGATATGTAGGACGAAAGAAAGATGATATACAGAATCAATGACTGGTTTTGTAATAATGTTTCCGATGATAAAAAGGGAACGCCTGAACCACGTTCCCTTAGGTGCATCAGTCCACATAAGCCACCACGCAAAGAAAAAGAGATGCATGAGTACCTGCATGTTTACATTAAGCCATAGCATGAATAGCACCTTCATGTGCCAGTGTCAAGGTCAGCTGGCCATTTATCCCTCCCGCCTCATGACTGTGGCGTGAGCATAAAAGGCCATCTTTCTTAGAAACAGTCACATGCAGGAGCTGCGAAATAACCAAAGGGGGGAAAAAATGCCCCCATATGCTCATGAAAGAGCAGTATACAATTCGTTTACATCCATAAATCACGGAAGATTTGTCCGTCGTCCATGCGAAACCATTTTTTCCATTTTTACCTGTTTTTGTCCGGAAATCATACGGCCGTTGTCCGGCCGAGAATAGAACGCTTGTCCGACTGCGTCGGAATACACGCTCCATGCTCTACGGCCTCAGTTTATCATTTCTTTATCGGCGTGATAAAGAGGCTGTTTTGATGTGGATCGAGGAGGGGAATTTCCCTGGAATTGTTACTGATTTTGTTTTCCGGCGCATTGCTGAAACATGTCTTCCAGCGTAACCGGATGAATGTGCGGATCATGGATGGCACATACCTCCTCTGTAAAGCCTGATCGGGAAACGAGGTAATAATCAATCACATCATATTGGGCGAAAAGGGAAAGGCTTTCACGCATGT
>CACXHF010000220.1 GCA_902767305.1 uncultured Eubacteriales bacterium | reverse complement strand
GCAAAGCGGCTGCCGCAGTGAGTGGTCATGACATAGACCGTTTTGCCTGAGAGATCGGTCTCCTCCAGAAAAGCCCGCAGCGGGGTGCATACGGTGTAGTGCCAGATGGGGGAAACCAGCCAGACAGTCTCATAGCTGCTGACATCGGTAAGGTGAGCAGCAAGTTCCAGATGCACGAAGTCGATATCCTGACCTTCGCCCACCTGTACGGTCTGAGAATAATCGGAGGGATATGTAAAGGCTGTCTGGATCTGAAACAGATCTCCTCCGGTTTCCTCTGCAATCCATCCGGCAATCATCTGCGCGTTCCCGATCAGTTCGCCTGCGGCACCGCGGTTCAGGGTCGCACTCGAGATGACCTCCACATCCGGCTCGAAAACGGTATTGCCTGCACGGGAAAACCAGACGACCAGTACCCGGTGATTTTCCCCCGGAATCAGGCCGACCGGCTTTGCAGCCTGGGGCTGATAATCCGCATACCGTGTATACTTTTCGATCTCCCGGCTGCCTTCTGCCAGTATACCGGAACAGAGCAGCGTCAGCACAAAGAGAATGACAGAAATCCGTTTTAACATATTGCCTCCTTCACATCCGTTCTCTGACCGGAGTGCCCGGACCGGATCATTCGGGCAGTCCGTCTTATTCTGCTCTGCCTGGATCTTTTCCGGCAGGGGACAGCGGGAATCCGCCCTCGGGCGCTGCAGGTCTTTCCGGCAGCCATGGGGAAGCGGCGTAATTGGCGCATTGTCACAGGCGGCGCCGGCATGCTTTCCTGTACCTGTATTCATGGGACTTTCCCGTCTCCTGTGATCATTGTATGACACAGAACCTGAAATAGCAAATACTTAAAAACTAACAGGATTTTTGCTTTTCAGGCAATAATGAAAGTGGTAAGATGATCAGGGAGGGATGAAAATGGAACTGCGGGTACTGAAGTATTTCCTGACGGTGGCGCGGGAGGGCGGTCTGACCGGAGCCAGCGAAGTGCTGCATGTGACGCAGCCTACCATGTCCAGGCAGATCCAGGAGCTCGAGGAGGAACTGGGGCAGAAGCTGTTTATCCGGACGACACGCTCCATGGTGCTGACACCGGAGGGAATGCTGCTCCGCAAGCGGGCAGAGGAAATTCTGGAGATGGCAGAGCGCACCAAAGCGGAGTTTTCCTCCATGGGAAGCGCTGTCGCAGGCGACGTTTTCATCGGAAGCGGTGAAACCTTTGCATTGAAACTGATCACCGATCTGATGGCGCAGATGCGGGAAGAGCATCCGGAGGTGCATTTCCAGGTTTACAGCGGCAATGCAGAGGATGTGATGGAACGCCTGGAAAAGGGATTGCTGGACTTTGGCGTGCTGGTAGAACCGGCGGACGTCTCACGGTATAACCGTCTTCGTCTGCCGGTCCGGGACACCTGGGGACTGGTCCTGCGGCGGGATCATCCGCTGGCACAGAAAAAGTGTATCCGGAGAGAAGACCTGTCCGGTGTTCCGCTGATCATGAGCCGGCAGGACATGGACACGCAGAAAGTCGGGAATGACTATCTGGACTGGTTTGGAAGCCGCGATGAATCGCTGAACATCGTGGCAGGCTACAGCCTGATGTACAATGGTGCCCTGATGGTGAAATCCGGCATTGGATGCGCGGTGGGACTGGATCAGGTGGTCAACACCACAGAGACCTCCGATCTCTGTTTCCGTCCGTTTGATCCGCCGCTGGAAGCAGGAATTGTGGTGATCTGGAAAAAGTATCAGGTATTTTCCAAACCGGCCGAGCTGCTCCAGGGAAAGATGCTGGCAGCTTTCGGAGAATAAAAGAGAAGTCTGACGTCCGGTCTTTACTGACGGATTTCAGAGAACAGGATCGATAAACTTGAATGAAAAGGAGAGAGAGAAGATGAATTTGAACAGGATGATCCCCCTGGCAGGTTCAGCGATTTTAACGGTGACCGTTCTTCTGTTTGCGATATTTGAGGCTGTTCGTTTCACTCTGGGCAGCTTCTTTGTCTGCTTCTTTCTGCCGATCGGCTTTATTATGATGACAGCAGGGCTGCACAATGAATGCGAAAGAGACCGCATCGTTGCTGCAAATATTGGTATGGTTTTTGCAGCAGTGTACTGCATGCTGATCATGCTCGTCTACTTTACACAGCTGACCGCGGTAAAATACGAGCAGCTCACCGAACAGGCGGCAAAACTGATCGACTTCAGAAGGTTCGGACTGATTTTCTACTATGATCTGCTGGGTTATGGCGTAATGGCTCTTTCAACGTTCTTTACCGGACTTTCAATGAAAGCAGAGAACAGGACGGACAGGGGACTCAGAATACTCATGATGATCCATGGCGTGTTCTTCCTCAGCTGTATTTTTATGCCGATGACGGGAATCTTCTCAAAGATTTCCTCCGGCGGTGACGGTATCGGCGGAAGGCTCGCCCTTATTACGTGGTGTATCTATTTTCTGCCGGTCGGTGTTCTTTCTTTTCTTCATTTCAGGAAAAACTGAATAAGACCCTTCTTCGCCGGCGGCAGATTCTGATCTGACGTTGGAAAAGGAGACGGCATTCCAGGTGACAGAATTTAACTGGCCTGTGAAAGAAATCTCTCTCCAATATCGTCTAATATGCAGAAGACTAACCAGTCAGATGGGGGGGAATACGTCTCGTGAAGAAGCAATTCGGTATTATTCTCCTGGCAGCTATGCTTTTCATGGCTCTGGCAGAAATTGTGACGGCTCAGGCAGGTCCGGCTGCGGAGGGAATTGTTTATATTGAGGGGCAGAATTACGATGCCAGAGTGAAACTGCGCGAAACACCCAAAGGGAAAATCATCGGCCAGTATTATGCCGGCACGCATTATACCGCTGACGGTGAAAAGGACGGATTTGTCCATGTAACCATTGGCGGACGTACCGGATGGATGATGAAATCGTATCTGCGGGAAGGGGATTTTCCGGCTCTCTCTGCACAGAGCGGAAGGATTGCATACCCTGACCCGGACGGCTGTATTGAACTGATTGATCTGGAAGGCAGGGAGCACCGGATTCCTGAGAATACTTTTTTGCATGTTCTTGGTACAATCGATGAAAACCGCGTTCATGTGGAAGCGCATCTTCCGGATAACCAAATCCAGTACGGCGACTGCATAATGGAAAAGATTGCCTGGACAGACAACTTTGCAAGGGCGAAGGTACGTTCTGACCGCGATGATCTGCCTGTTAACGTTCGTGAAAATACGGACACCCGATCTGCTTCCGTGTGTAAACTCTATCCGGGTACAGAGGTCGATCTGATATTTGACTATCATAATTCTGCAGATGGATGGCACAGAGTGCGGAACGGGAGCGTGAGTGGATATATACGGGATGACTATCTTGATTTTTCGACCGGCGGAGGACCGCTGCTCATCCCGCGATGGGGAATGCTCAGACAGCCCAGTGCAATCGTGTCCGGAAGCAGCATCGGTGAGGTCAATCAGGCAGATCCGCTGTTCATTCTCGGAACGACCGGAAATCAAAAGACGCCCCTGTATTACTGTGAGGGAAGAACATGGGTGGATGAGCAGACATATCAGACAATCCATTTTTACATCCGGCAGGCTTATGTGGAAGAAAGCGGAAAAGGGAGCATTTCAACCCTGGCCCGGACTGCGAAGAGCGGAGGGACGCAGGTTTATTGCTTTGACAGCAGCGGGAAAATCGTTCCCGACACTGAATTAGGTCCACTGCCCGAAGGAACGGAAGTACAGATCCTGGACGGCTATAATCAGGAAGGGCAGAGAACCGGGTGGAACCAGTACCTGACAGAGGACACGGTGTGGGTTTCCTGCGATATACACACCGCAGGCAAAGTGTATTCCGGATGGCTTCTCGCTGTGAGTGACCTGTCGTTTGACCCGCGGCTGAAGCTTCCGCTGCTTTGGACAGAAGGGTAGACGCCAGCACCAGGGAAGCAGTCTCCTTTCAGGGAAATGCACGAACGATCGCCGGGCTAAATGAGACCCCCACCTGTTAAAGTGGCTCCCTTGTCAGGGACAAATTTTGACAGTCCAACTCCAAAGAGATGGATCCGGTTAGCCGGATCCTTTTTGTGCTGTGGAATCTGTTGTGCTCACCTCTTCCTAAAGTGGTGCCGTGAAAACGTTCATCCCTACGATATTGATTTCTTATATGAGCTCGCCACATCCCTCGACCCCGGAACTGCTGCATCATGGCAGCTACAGGAAGAGGCAAGGTTTGAGCCGGAGGATTTCATCCATGATCTTGGAAATCTGGCGACCGCCTACTCGTATGGTTTCGCATTATCGCAACTTCGTCACCTCGGAAATACAAAACCTGCAAGGGAACTGTTCTATGAGGGCCGACTGAGGGACGGTCTGCCATTTTTCGATCAATACCGTAACATTGAAAGTGACAGCGAATATGTTATGGCAGTAACTGCGGACTATAAGGAACACCTGATAACTCTGATCGACCTATTTCCGGATTTCAGAATGCGGCTGAAGCTGGACGACAAGACCGGAAAAATCATGTATGGAGCAGATGTAAAATCTGTATTTGATATCGCCTGGTACTCGTTTTCCCGGATGGTTGCCGATGTAGCTCCGCCAGAGGATGAAGATTTAAACTATATGATGGATTCACAAGGGAAGATCATGTCCTGCCTCTGCTGTGGCAAATTCTTTGTCCGACATTCCAGCAGGCAACTTTACTGTAAGGATTCAAACTGCCAAGCGGAACGGAATAGAAAAAATCGCCGTGCAACTTATGCACGGCAGAAAGCAGAAAAGGTTCAGGCGGAGG
>CACXHF010000219.1 GCA_902767305.1 uncultured Eubacteriales bacterium | reverse complement strand
GTCTGGTTTTTCTGTATTGTCAATATATTCAATGGCATCCGGTGCCATGGTCACATCCGCTGTCCGTCCGTCTACAGTCGCTTTTGGCATCTGCTGCGAAATGAGAAACACAATCAATGCACCCAGTAAGACCGCCAGAATCAGCCAGATGTCTTTGTTTCGAGGCATTTTTTATGCCTCCGTCTCTTCATCAAATTTCACTTCAATCCGGTTGTTTTCGCCGGACCAGAGGTGCTCAAGGCGGTAGTATTTCCGTTCCTTTTCTCCGAAAACATGCACCATGACATCGCCGTAGTCCAGAACAATCCAGCGTCCCTCAGACATTCCTTCCTTGCGCTTGGCAAACACATCCTGCTTGGCGAGCTCTTCTTCCACATTCTCAGCCAGCGCCTTTACCTGAATCGCAGAATGTCCGGTTGCAATAACCATGTAATCGGTAATGACTGTCATTTCATCTACCCGTAAAACAACGATATCCTTGCCTTTTTTGGCGTCAAGTGCTTTAGCCGCTGTTACAGCAATGTCCTCAATCCTCATTCTCATTCTCCCCTTCTTTAATTAGCTTTAATATCTGCTCTTTCGATTCATATTCTTCAAGTGCCGCAAGCGTATCCGGATGCAGCGTCTTTCCCTGTTTTGACACATGTGACAGGGACAGGAGAAGCGCCTCATGCATCGCTGCATCCAGGTCCGTCATGCACAGTTCCCTCAGTCTCTCCATTCCCGGAAATGGTTTCCGGTTGGGTTCAATAATATCTGCCAGATAAATAATCTTTTCCAGCCTTGTCATCTCTGCATGACCGGTCGTGTGCCAGCGGATCGCCTCAAGTACATCCGGATCCGTCACTCCGTACACGTTTTCGGCCAGGCAGCGGCCGGCTGCTGAATGCAGCAGTGCCTTGCTGTTCCGCATCAGCTCATCCACCGGGTAATTTCTGACTGCCTTGTTCATTTTATCCAGTGAAAGACATTTGGCGCAATCGTGAAGCAGACCGGCAAGTCCGGCTTTTTTTACATCTTCATGGAAGAATTCCGCCATTTTTCTGGCTGTTTTTTCTACACCTTTTGTATGGATATACCGTTCTGTATCCAGTGATTTTCGCAGTTTGTAATCAATTTTCTCGTATTTCACGAGACGCCTCCGTTCCGTTATGCCGTCAGAAACAGCCCTGTCGTGATACAGGCATAAACGGGATTCCCTACCGAACAGCCCTTGTCAGCCATTCAGGCCAGCCTGATCCGGATTCTCTCATTCCATGGAAAGCCGGCTTATCCCGACACGGCATTATAACAGAACAGTTGCAACGGGAAAAGAGGAATCTCCGCTGAAAGCGCGGGAGATTTTTTGTTATCACTCAGGAATGCGGGAAAACCACAGACTTTTCTTCTCCGAAAATACGGTTTTTATGGTGTCTCTCCATAGATACGGCGCATTTCCTCTGTATACGTTCCATCCTCCCGCTGCGTAAAAAGAACAGGCAGAAGCTGCAGTCCCGGGCGGCCTCCCTTAATTCCCTCAATCATGGCCAGCTTTGGCGGCTCCTGAACACGCGAAGCCACCAGACGGATGCGCTTGGGTTCTATGCGGTATTTCTGCATTGCCTGGGTTACCGTCAGCAAGCGGGCTGCCGGATAGATCATGAACAGATGTCCTCCGTTTTTAAGCACACGTCCGCAGGAATACATCCATTCCTCGATCGGGCAGCTGTTTTCGCCGCCCCTGGCCATCGCGATCTCCTTGTCCGGACTGGTCAGACCGGTACCTTCCGGATGATACGGAGGATTCGTTACCACGCTGTCCATCTTTTCAATTCCAATAACCTCGGATGCCTGCCGTACATCCACCGCATGTACCCGGATTCTGTCCTCAAGGCCATTCAGCCGTACGCTGCGTCCTGCCATATCTGCCATGACAGGCGAAAGCTCGACCGCCTCAAAAGACACTTCCGGATTACGCGCAGCAATAAGCAGGGACAGAACACCGGTTCCCGTACCCATATCTGCGGACATTCTGCCGACCCGCGCCGCACAGTAATCTGCAAGGAGAACGGCATCCGTGCCAAATCGAAAGCCATGAACAGACTGAATAATGCGAAGACCGCCCCGCTGCAGGTCATCAATCCGTTCGCCTTCGTTCAGATTTATCTCCAAGCCAGACCACCCCTTTCAGAGAACTCCCAAAGCTTACTCCGATCCAATCGAAGTGACAAAATCTTCACTGACATACCCATCTGTATTTCCCCAACGAACATGCAGGAAACCATTGTCCTCTCCATCAAGAACAGTCAGAACCGTGGAATCCGGCACCACGCAGAGAACCTGGCTTGTGGTATTCGCTTCTGCACGCATATTCAGTCCGTTTCTGCTTCTGACGACCACACTGGACCGTTCTGCGTCCCGGTCCTGCTCTGCATCCTTTACAGGTGCTGCAGCTGCCGGCGCTGCAGATACAGATGCCGCCTGCTCTCCATTCGGCTTCTCTCCGAAAGACAGATAGTTTCCGCTGAGATAACCCATCATGGTTCCGATACGTACCGGATAGAAACCATTCTGTTTTTCACCGAGAACAACTACCTGAACTCCGTTACCGATCACCGCCAGAACGGAGCTGCTGCCATCCGGCTTACTGCGAAGATTCAGCCCGCCGGAGGCATTTACATAGGCATGCTCACCGGAAAGAACCCGCGAAGCCGGCGGGACCGGCGTCGCTGTCGGACCGAGCGTCTCATCTGCCAGAGGCATGGCAGCCGCCGGAATTTCCGCTGCTTCTGCCTCCGTCAGGAATGTCAGGTAATTCTGACTGACATATCCGCTGTCATTCCCCGCCAGAACCGGGAAGAATCCATTCTCCGCCTCCCCGGAAATCAGGACTACCGTTCCGTTTTCAAGCAGCCGGACCGCATCTGCCTGCTGTGCCGGACCGGCACGAAGGATCAGGCCGTTCGGCGTACTGACTCTGGCATAGAGTCTGAACACATTCGGCGTAGGTACAGGCGTCGGGCCTGGCGTCTGAAGAACCGTCACATATACATATTCCGCTGAAACATAACCCTCGACATTGCCAAGTGCCACCGGAATCATGGGACCTGTACTGCTGCCCCGGATACGCAGAATGGTTCCCTGCGGCAAGACCATTACAACAGCAGAACGAAGTGATGCGGAAAGACGAAGATTGAGTCCTGTGCTGGGCAGCACAATGGCCGACTGATCGGCATTTGTCTCTGTCGAAACCACCGTTTCTGCTTTTCCGCCATCTTCCGGATCCCGGATATAGTCATTCATCACGTAGCCGATAGTTGAACCGTACTGGACCTGCGTCCATCTGGAATAGCGCTCAACCACATTCAGTTCCTGTCCACTGCGCAGATAACTGAGTACGCTTGAAGTCGTTGTCGGTGAAGCTCTCAGATTCAGAATCTGGGATTCATCTGACAGGGTCACCACAACCCGCACGGAGCTGACCGGCTCTGCCGTATTTTCCTGTTCCGCTTTCAGATAGGAGTTTTTCACATATCCACTGAGCGTCCCGTACTGGATCCGGCTCCATTCTCCCTCCGTATCAAGCACAGTCACCTGTGTTCCATGCGGAATGGTTGCAAGAACCGGTGCCTTCATTGTAGCATCCCTGCGCATATTGAGAACATCCAGTGGATTTCTGAGACTGACCGTTGCAGACCTTGCATCGATAAAGTCCTCCTGATCCTCTTCAACTGTTCCATCCAGAGAAGGCAGCAGGGTTCGTTCAAAGGAAAAAGTGGTTTCCGTCAGCCCCGGATAGTAAAAACTCAGAATTTCCTCACAGGTTTTTCCTTCATACCCCATTTGCTGGGCACCGCGCTGGCTGAGTCCGATTCCGTGACCGAAGCGCCTGGCGGTCAGCTTGAACCCGCCAACCGTATCGGTAACCGTCAGGGTTTCATTCTGCATGGAATTAATCGACAGCCCACAGATCCCTTCCACCTGAGAAAAGTAGTCAAGGGAAATGGTGAGACTTCCTGTGCCTTTTACGGTAATGTCGATCTCCACTTTCTTGTATACATGCGAATCGTTCCCATACTTCGGCTGCGACAGCCGAACTGCATCAATGGAGGAAATCACTACTGAATCCCGTCCGGTCATGGAAGCCGCTTCATTTTTCAGCAGCTCCGTCAGCGCAGGTACACTGGTTGTGCCATTCCTATAAAAAGACACAGATTTTGCAATAGATGCCGGATTTCGGAGATCATACGGATCATCCCGCACGGTCAGGTACTTATAATTGCTGCTTCCCCAGGCATTCCGGACGCTTTCCGTCTGTCCGCCATTTGAGGCCGTGTAGAATGTTGCCATATACTCGCCGTCGATGAGTCCGATCCGACCGGATGTCTGGCTGACTGCCTGTTCACATACATCCTTGCCGTCCGGCGTCCCGTTGTAGACCTGATCGCTGGTCGTATCAACAACATCATAAACGGACGACTGCATGCTGATTTTCTTGAACGTATACGTTCTTGCTGCCACCGCCTGTGCCTTCAGTGCCTCAAGCGGAAAAGAGTTGTCCATTTCATAGGGCACGACGCCCATCAGGTAATCTTCAATATAGACATACGCAATAAACTGAAGAAAACTGCCTTTTGCACGGATTTCAAGATCCCCGGGATAGAGATTTCCCGGCACACGTGCCTGTGAAATCCGGATACCGTTTACCCCGGCGGAATTGTGTCTGCGCAGTCTGAACTGTGTACCCATGCTGCGCCGGGTCCCGCCGGTTTCAAGAACAAGCTTTCCCGCCTGGTTGGACACATGCAGTGCAGATCCGCGCGCCAGCGTTTCCCCCTGCTCTCCCAGCGTATAGCTGCCGTCTATGATCAGATCCGCCTCCGTCAGTTCAGCAATGGAGGAAAGAGAAACCCGCACTGTCCCGGAAAGCGTCGCTCCTTTCCTGACACTTTCCATTCGTGCGGAGACTGGCAGCAGGAACAGGAACAGTACAAGCAGATAAACCCATCTTTTCATCGCGGTACTGCCACCTGCCTTTTCTTTCATCATTTTATACTGAAAATTCTATCATAGAATGCATCAATTTGCAATCATCGACCAATCATCCGTCAGAGATGGAATCAGACATGTGACAGATATTCCAGAAAAAACACATTCCCGAAGCTGTCTGTCTCTTTCATTTTCTGCATCTGCCTGAATTCTGCATGTCACATTTTATCTCCCGCTTGACAATTCCCCTGTGCCTTATTAAAATGCACATACATTTATTTATACTTATTCATATACTTCTTTCCCTCACAGGAAAGAAACGATTCAACAGCGAGGTATTCTATGAAAAGACTGCTTTGTACGCTGTTCCTGTTTTCCACCCTGCTTTTTTTCCTTCCGGGGCATGCAGAACCGCAGCGTTATTCCGATATTTATACCGATTCATTTGATACTGTCATAACATTCATTGCCTTTTCTGACACGCCGGAAGAATTTTCGAAAACTTCTGCTGAGGTACATTCCCTTTTCCAGCTTCTCCATAAACTCTATGACCGATACAACAGCTATGAGAATGAGGGAATCGTCAATATCTATACACTGAACGAAAAAGCCGCAAAGGAACCTGTAAAAGTAGATCCTCTGCTTTATACTCTGCTCAGTTTTTCCAAAAAACACTACCAGGAAGCAAAGGAACAGACAAACATTGCCATGGGAAAAATGCTCGGAATCTGGCATGAGTATCGGGAATCAGGCCTTGCAGATCCGGCCGCAGCCGAAGTGCCGCCCATGGATAAGCTCCTCGCTGCTTCCGAACATTCAGATATCGAACAGCTGGTTCTGAATCCGGAGGAGATGACTGTCTTCTTCGCTGATCCGGAAATGCAGCTGGATGTTGGTGCCGTTGCCAAAGGCTATGCCACAGAGCTCGTGGCAAAAATGCTTGAAAATACCAGCATTCATTCCTACATCATCAGTGCCGGCGGAAATGTCCGGCTGGGAAATGCGCCTCTCGACGGCCGTCCAAATTGGGGCGTCGGTATTCAGGCACCGGACGGCGACAAATTTGCGGGCAGTGAAATTGCAGAAACCCTGTATCTTTCCGACTGCTCCGTCGTCACATCCGGCGATTATCAGCGATATTATGAAGTGGATGGTGTCCGCTATTCACATCTGATCGATCCGGACACACTGATGCCCGGCCGCGATTTCCGGTCTGTCACCATCATCACTGCAGATTCAGGTTATGCAGACTTCCTTTCAACTGCCGCTTTCCTCATGCCGTATGACGAATCCCGTGCTTTTGTTGAAAGCCTTCCGGATGTCGAAGCAGTCTGGTTCTTCGCCGACGGATCTGAGGAAATGACCGACGGCATCCGCAGCGCTGCAAAGTCAGCCGGTGCAGTCAATAAGAAAGCTAAACCCTGATAAAAGGACTAAAGCAGCGGCGTTCCCGCATCACCCTGCTGCCGGAGTCAGGCCTGTTCCTCCTCCGGTATCCGTCTGAACGGAAAAAAGTCAGAGCTGCACATCGCCGATTGTTTGAAACAGATATTTACTCAGGAGCAACTACCTATGAAACTTAGTATTGCCTCACTTCTGGCTTTTCTCTGTCTATTACTGATCCCGCTGCTTGCCTTCGGTGATGGCCGGGAGAACGCAGGTGAAACCTCCTCAGCCGTTGCGGTTGACCCCATCGGCCGTTCTGAAGGATATATGGCAGTCCTGTATGACAATACGAACGGACTGCCTACCGCAGAGGCCAACGACATCGCTGAAACATCTGAAGGTTTCCTCTGGATCGGCAGTTACAGCGGCCTCATCCGCTACGACGGCAACACCTTTGAACGTATTGACTCTACGACCGGCATTGCCAGTGTATATTCCCTGTTTGTAGACAGTCATGACAGACTCTGGATCGGCACCAATGATTCCGGAGTCGCTGTTATGGAAAAAGGCCAGATCCGGATGTGGGGAAAGAAAGATGGCCTTCAGTCCGTTTCCGTACGTGCCATTACCGAGGATGACGCAGGGAATATTTATGTTGCCACTACTGACGGCATCGCTGTCATCGACCAGGAAATGAATCTGCGCATTCTCGATGATCCCCGGATCATCAACGCGTACATGCGGACTTTTTGTCACGGACCGGAAAATGTTCTGTACGGTCTCACTCAGGACGGCAGCATTTTTACACTGAAAAACGGCGTCGTTGACTCCTTCAGGACAAACGAGGAACTCCGGGTTCATGGCGTGACTGCCATGTTCCCGGATCCGGTTCATCCAGGCTATCTGTATGTTGGAACAGAAAGTTCCCAGGTTTTCTACGGCAGTTTTGAGCGCAATTTCGGCGCAATGGGAATTAAAGATATTTCCCCGCTGAATTATATCGAAAGCTTTGAATATGTCGACGGCAAAATCTGGATCTGTGCAGGCAACGGCATCGGCGTGCTTGACAGCGAGGGCTTTCATCTGCTTCAAAACCTCCCGCTGAATAAATCCGTTCTGCGCTTGATGGTGGACTATGCAGGCAATCTCTGGTTCGTTTCCAGCCGTCAGGGAGTAATGAAGATTGTTCCGAATCAGTTCTCCAATCTTTATGAACGCTTTAACCTTTCAAGTGACGTCGTCAATTCCACCTGTTTATACGAAGATCAGCTGTTCGTCGGGACGGATACAGGCCTGACTGTACTCAGCCCGCGGGACATCGTGGAGCATGTTCCTCTGACAAAGGCGACCACAGCCTCCGGAGAGGACCTAGGCACAACCGATCTCATCGATTGGATGAAAGGCTGTCGAATCCGTTCTATTTTCCGGGACAGCAGCGGAAGGCTCTGGATCGCCACCTGGCGTAAATACGGACTTGTACGTTATGACCATGGTGAGGTCATGACCTTTACCACAGAAGACGGTCTGTTCTCAGAGCGGGTTCGTGTCGCTGCTGAGACAAAGGACGGTTCGATACTGGTGGCCAATACCGGCGGTGTCAGCATCATCAGGGACGATTCCGTCATCGGCCATTACGGAAAAGAAGACGGCATCATCAATACCGAAATTCTCACCGTCGTCGAGGGACCAAACGGCGACATCGTCATGGGATCAGATGGCGGCGGTATCTATATTGCCGGCAAGGACGGCATACGGCATAACGGTTCCGAAGACGGCCTCTCCTCTGAGGTTGTCATGCGAATCAAATATGACACTGCGAACGACGTCTTCTGGATTGTTACCAGCAATTCGCTGACATTTATGGACCGTGACTATCACGTCTCCACTGTCCGGAAATTCCCTTATTCAAATAACTTTGACCTTTATGCAAACAGAAATGGGGATATGTGGGTTCTTGCAAGCAACGGAATTTATGTCGTTCCTGCAGCGGACCTGCTGGCTAACGGGGAAATCAATCCTGTCTACTACGGCATCGACAACGGACTGTCCTGTATCGCAACGGCAAACAGTTACAGCGAACTGGACTCGATCGGAAATCTGTACCTTGCCGGCACCACAGGTGTCGCCAAGGTCAACATTGATAAACCCTTTGACGATGTCAATGACCTGAAAGCCGTTGTCCCTTATGTGGAAGCAGACGGCAAAGCCGTTTATCCAGACGAAAACGGAACCTTCCTTATTTCAGAAAACACCCGGAAACTGACAGTTCCGAGCTTCGTATTCAATTATTCGCTGAACAATCCCCAGGTCAGTTTCCATCTGGATGGTTTTGACCAGTCCGTGACCACTACTGACCGCAGTAACATGACTCCCATAGACTACACTAACCTGCGCGGTGGAACCTATCATTACATCATGCAGCTCAAAGACAACATGGGGCGTGGAAATAAAGTCGTTTCTGTTCAAATTGTCAAGAAAAAAGCCTTTTATGAAGAAATCTGGTTCTATGTTCTCATCGGATTAGCTGGGCTTATGCTGGTGGCAATTTTCGTTCGGTTCTATATCCGCATGAAAACCCATGCTCTTGAAAAGAAACAACAGGAAACTGCAGCTCTGGTCGACGGCATTACGGAGGCTTTTGCAACAGTCATCGATATGAAAGACCAGTACACAAACGGCCATTCCTCCCGTGTGGCAGAATTCACCAAAATGCTGGCAGAAGAGCTTGGATATGACGAAGACACGGTTCGGAAGTACCGTCAGATAGCACTGCTGCATGATATCGGCAAGATTGGCATTCCCGATGATGTTCTGAACAAGCCAGGAAAACTGACGGATGACGAATTCCATACAATTCAGAGTCACACTACCAAAGGGTACAACATTCTGAAGCGGATCTCCATTATGCCGGAACTGGCTACTGGTGCTCAGGCGCATCATGAACGTCCGGATGGAAAAGGCTACCCCAACCATCTGAAGGGGGATGAAATCCCACGCGTAGCGCAGATTATCGCCGTAGCCGACTGTTTTGACGCCATGTATTCAACCCGCCCCTATCGCAAGCGCATGAACTTTGAGAAGGTTGTGTCCATCATCAGCGAAGTTTCAGGAACTCAGCTTGCGCCGGATGTCGTCGATGCATTCCTGCGTCTGGCAGACAGAGGTGTCCTGCGTGCAAAAGATGATGACGGCGGCGGAACAACGGAGAATATTGAGAATATCAAATAAAAGATTCAAATAAAAAAGACTGCTGAGAAGCAGTCTTTTTTTTGTAACAGTAAAACCCGAAATGCCGCTGCCGCTATTTTTCCACCCACCGTCTCGGTAGGTCGGTGTCCTGCGCTTTATTTCTGCCGTCCCCTGGCGTTGAAAACGGGGGCATGACATCCATAAATCGACTCCGGACTCCAGTTGTGAAAATGTAGGAGAAAACTAAGCAGCCGACGAACACTCCAGGCTTTATATCTTTCTTACAGTCAACATTATATCAATGGCAGAATAGCCTGTCAACGTATTGCCTGAGATTTAATATATTCGTAACAAACTTTTTCCACAGTTTACAGTTGGATGAAAACCCGACCTTCCGGCATTATCAGAAAGGTTTTCTGCCCGGTAAACCGGGACTCCTGTCCTCTATACGGTACCGCCTGCATTCTCAATTCGTTCTGCCAGATCCGTCAGGTAAAGCCACCTCTCCTCCGCCGCCTCGAGCTCCGCTGCTGTTTTTTCCTTTTCCTTTGCGAGTTCGGTAAGCCTGACATAGTCGGTAGCATTAGCCAGAATTTCACGATCGAGTTCTTCAAGACGGGAATTGAGTGCTGCAAGACGACCGTCAATTTCCCTGTAGTCCTGTGCCTCGCGGAACGTCATCCGAAGCTCCCGCTGATGTTCCCTTTTTCTCCGTACCGGAGCCTCTCCGGCGTCTGCATTTTTCTTCTTTTCCTCCGCTGTCTGCAATGACGCCTCCAAATAATCCGAGAAAGAACAGACATACTGAACAATCTGTCCATCCTCAAAGACAAACAGCCGGTTGGTTACCCTGTCGACAAAGTAGCGGTCATGCGAAACAATCAGAACCGCCCCCTCGAAATCCTCCAGATAGTTTTCAAGAACCTCCAGTGTGCTGATATCCAGATCATTCGTAGGTTCGTCCAGAATCAGGACATTCGGCGCCTCCATCAGGATCCCGCACAGGTACAGGCGGCGTCTTTCTCCTCCGGAAAGCCGTGAAACCGGCGTCAGCTGCACATCTATCGGAAACAGAAAGCGTTCGAGCATCTGCGAAGCAGACAAACGCCCGTCCCGTGTTTCCACGTACTCCGCAATATCTCTCAGATAATCAATCACCCGGACATTTCCCGGAATCTCCGGAAATTCCTGTCGGAAATAACCAATTCTGACCGTGTCCCCAATGGTTACCGTTCCGGCATCCGGCGGACGCTCACCCGTCAGGACAGAAAGAAGAGACGTCTTTCCACATCCGTTGGGACCGACGACAGCCATTCGCTCATCCCTCAGAACCGTATACGTGAAATCGTCAAAGAGTTTGTGCCCGCCCAACGAAAGACTGATTCCCTCACATTCAATAATCTTTCGCCCGAGGCGGCGCCCAGCGCTTTCCAGCGTCAGCTGTACATCCCGTTGAAGGCTGCGCATAGCGGACAGCGTTTCAAAACGTTCAATGCGCGCTTTCTGCTTGGTACTCCTCGCCTGAGCTCCCCGGCGGATCCATGCCAGTTCCCTGCGAAGAATCGCAGAACGTTTCCTTGCCTGCGCATTTTCATTTTCAAGCCGTGCTGCCTTCTCCTCCAGATAAACTGAATAGTTTCCCTCATGAATATACAGCTGTCCCTTATCCAGTTCATAGATTACCGTACAGATTCGGTCAAGAAAATACCTGTCATGCGTTACCATTAAGATTGCACCGCGAACTCCGGAAAGCCGTTCCTCCAGCTGCTGTACTGTAGCAGCATCCAGATGATTGGTGGGCTCATCCAGAATCAGAAGATCCACCGGACGGATCAGAGCAGCAGCCATGGCTACCCGTTTTTTCTGTCCTCCGGACATGACCGCCACATCCATGTCGGCATCGGTAATCCCCATCTGCATCAGAGCAGAAACTGCCTCATACATCTCGATCGTCCCAGCATTTTTAGGTGCATCCAGGAGTACCTGTTCCCATGCAGGCCGATGTTCCCGGTAATCCGGCATCTGCGGCAGAAAGGCGACAGAGAGTCCGCTGCGGCGCTGGACCGTTCCCTCATCCATCTCCTCAATACCCGCTGCAATTTTCAGGAAGGTGCTCTTCCCGGTTCCATTAATACCCACAATCCCAATCCGGGCGTTGTCTTCGATATAACAGGTGACACCCTCAAGCACAGGCTTGAGGGTGAAGCGTTTCACCACTTTTTCACAGGCGAGAATTACTGACATACATCGGGCTCCTCAGAGGTTGTTGTTTCGATCGTCGGGGGCGTTTCTGTCTGAACAGTGTCAGTCTGTACAGTCGTCTCTGTCTGTACATTGCCTGCTCCCTGCACAAGTGTCTCCGCCTGGACACCGTCCGATTCCTGCTCCCCATACAGGGCAGCTCTGGCATCTGCTTCAGTGAGTTCCTGCAGCATTTCCCGGGTAATATCCCCTTCGGTCACCGCAAGACGGTTTGCTTGCTCCTGTACCAGTTTTTCGAGCGTATTGCGCATTCCGCGGGCGTTGCCGAAATCCATGCGGTCACTGATGGTCATTCCTCTCAGCATTCCGCGAATCACCTGCTGTGCATCCTCGGAAACGATATATCCCTGCTTATTCGCATTCATTCCGAGAATCCCCATCAGTTCATCATCCGTATAGTCCGGGAAATCAATGTACTTATTGAAACGGGAAATAAGGCCCGGGTTACTGGTCAGGAAGTCATGCATCAGGTCAGTATAGCCGGCAACAATGACTACCAGGTCATCCCGATGGTCCTCCATGAGCTTGACCAGCGTATCGATGGCCTCATGCCCGAAGTCATTGTCCATGCCTTTTCGCGCCAGCGCATAGGCCTCGTCGATAAACAGAATGCCCCCAATGGCACTGTTGACTACCTCGGTTACTTTTCCGGCTGTCTGCCCCACATATCCGGCAACCAGGCCGCTCCGGTCTGTTTCAATCAGCTGTCCCTGGCTGAGGAATCCCAGCTGCTTGTAGATCTTGGCCACCAGACGTGCAACAGTCGTTTTTCCGGTACCTGGATTGCCGGTAAAGACCATATGAAAGGACATGTCCATGACCTTCAGTCCGTGCTCTTCCCGCATCTTGCGGACCTTGATCAGGTTGATCAGCGTGTGTACTTCCTTTTTCACCTGAGTAAGACCGATCAGACTGTCCAGTTCCGCTACCAGTTCATCTGCCGTTTTTTCTTCAGGCTCCGGTTTTTTGGCGCTTTCTTCCTTTTTATTCACTGATCCTGTTTTGCTGCCGGGAACATCCATGGGAATCTGTTCCTGTTTGCCTGCATGACGTCCTGCCGCACGGGTCATGAGGAACGTCCGAAGCGCACCTGCATAGGCGGTAATGAACTGGAGTTCTTTTCCATCCAGATCTCCATCCACCTCCGCAGCCGCATACAGAAGACGGCTGAGTCCGTCAACAAACTTCTGCGCAGACTCTGTTCCGTCCTTGTCATCCATCGCCTGGCAGCAGCGAAGCAGCAGAGGCGTTCCCTCAGCAAAGGAACGGTTCTTGAAGCCTATGTGCAGGGCCTGTTCCGGTGTCGCCTTCCCGATCTGAAGAATGTCACGGCTGGGAACCGTTGCAATATAGGTCAGCATAGACCGGTCCGGAGTTCCACCTGCCATGACCAGCTTTAACAGAAGAGACTGTACATACATATCCAGAAACAGACGGATATCACTTTTTCCCACTCGCTGCCAGTTTCCACTGGCCACCAGTTGGTCACAGCATTCGGACATCTGTCTGTAAGCTTCTTTTCCTTTGTTGAGTTCCTTGATTTCCATATTACAAACACACTCCCCTTACTTGTAGATTTCCAGTATTCCGGAGTATCCGTCAGTGCCTGAACCGTGCACGGACATGTTCAAATTTGGTACGCAGACGTTTCCGTTCTGCTGAATTAAGGATGAACACACTGGCTACCGGCAGGTGATACATGCGAAGATAATAAACCAGAAAAAGAACGCCGGTTACCAGATAGGAAACTACTGAGGCAAGCGCCGCACCCGTTTTTCCCCACAGCGGAATAGTAAACGCATTGCAGACGATATTCACCGCAACCGATACGGACAGCATTCCCAGATATACGCCCTTTTTCCCCTGTGCCAGAAGCAGTGTTCCAATGATCTTAAACCAGCTCATAGGCAGAATTCCTGCTACCAGCAGCACGGTTACGGAATAGGCGGGCAGGTACTCTCTGCCTGCCAGAAGATAGATGACCGGATGCCCCAGAAAAAGGATGCCCAGAATCATGATGGCGGTCAGGTAAAAATTAACCTTCAGACTCATCGTCACCTCATCCACTGCATCATCCACTGCCGTTCGGGAGAACAGGACCTCACGGAAAGCATCCGGGATCAGCCATCCGTATTCCGAAACCGATACGCCCAGCGTATAATAGCCGATCTCGACATCCGGAATATGGAAAACATATCCCATCATCAGGGTATCCACGCGGTAGTTCAGCGTCAGCATGAGCGTTGTAATCATGCTGATAAAACCAAACGGAATGATCTTTGCCGCAAAAGAAATGTCCGCACGAAACGGATTGGGCATCCGTCCCAGCCGGATCAGTGCCATGACAATCGTAATAAGGTCTCCGATAATCACCAGTGCCAGCGATACCAGGATTGTCCGGTTCATGGTATAAAAAGCCAGTATGGTGATCACGGTATTGGTGATCCGTGCGGTGAAGAAAATGACGTTTTTAAACTTGACATCTTCCACCATGATCATAAAACTCAGCTGATTGGCCAGAACCTGAATGGGCGCCAAAAGACAGACAGCCATAATGGCAAAGCTGCCCGTAAAAAAGGACGAGACAATTCCGATCCCCATATAAACGAGAAACTGCAGGGAGAAAATGCGCAGAAAACGGTCAAGCACATCCGGGATCTGCTGCCGTTTGTAATACGGGTACGGCTGATAAAGACCGAAATTGGCTGTGACGGCAACCACGGAAAGAAGTGAGGAAATCCGGCCAAGTTCCCCTTTCAGCTGCGGTCCCAGAAAACGGTTTGAATAGCTGGAGGCGATCAGCCCGATCATGACCGCAAAAATCTTGGTCAGGATCGTAAACATATAATCATTGCTGACTATACGTCTCAGAAGCCGTTTCAATATGGTCATTCACTCCTCCTCCGTAATTGTGATACCGGAGTCTGCCGTATGCATGGCACGGGCATTGGGGTATTTTTTCTGCAGTGATGCAAGTGCCTCCCTGCACCGGTATGCATTGGAATAAATGCCGTACACGACGGACCCGCTTCCCGTCATCTGCACGCCGATCGCACCGCTGTCCGCAAGATCACTCAGTGCCCGGCGGATTCTCGGTCGTTTCCGGGCTGATACCGGCTCCAGCACATTTCCCATAGCATCCACCAGATCATGAAGCCGTCCGACAGCCAGTGCCCGTTCAGCCGCATCATTGTCAGGCCGGTCCTCCGGACGGATGCCGTCCGTATGCAGACTTTCAAATACCTCTTTTGTGGACAGCCCGCGGCCCGGCTGAATGGCAATCAGGTAAATCGGCT
>CACXHF010000218.1 GCA_902767305.1 uncultured Eubacteriales bacterium | reverse complement strand
TGATTGGCGATATTCTGCTTGTGCTGACCGTTCTTCTTGCTCTTGATGTTGCTTTCATCATGCCTGCAAGGATTCATGCCGTTGTCCTGAAATCGGATTTCCGGAAAATTTTCCTTTACGATCTCATTCTCTGCACGGTTCTTCTGCTGTCTGCACTGGATATACGGTTCAATCTCTTCACCAGATGGAAAACCTTACTGGTAAAGGGAATCGGCTGGGCTGTGCGTTCCGTCATCGTTCTGTCCAGCATTGTGATTCTGTTTTTCTGCGGAAAAGTGATTGCCGGCGGCCTGATCTGCGATGCAGGTCCGGCAGAGTATGCCATTGTGCTGGGACTGGCCTTGGAAAACGGCAAACCCGCGCCCGACCTGCTGGCAAGACTTGACACGGCACGGAAATACCTTGAGAAATATCCTGAAACACGTCTGATTCTGACAGGCGGCAATGCAGATGCATCCGGCCTGACAGAAGCTGAAGTGATGTATGATGTCCTGACCGGACAGAATGTGCCGGCAGATCACCTGATTCTCGAGGATCAGGCAAAAACCACAAAAGAAAACTTCAGCAACATCATCGGAATCATTTCAGGGGATAAACCCGTGGTCATGATCAGCAGCAATTACCACATGGACCGAGCCGTCCGGAATGCATCGGAAAGCGGTTTCTCCCAGGTCATGCGGCTTCCGGCCCCCTCCGGCTTTTCCGCTTTCGGCGCCAACATGTTGTCAGAAGTCATTCTTGATATTAATGACCTCACAAAGAAACTGAAATGATTCAGGCAAACCCCTGTCACTTTTCCAGGTCTCCTGTCCACAGGAAAGACCACGTCAGTCCCGCAGAGCCGATTCCGGGAAACAAGCCCCCTGTATCCCTGCATGCAATTATGGTCCCGGCTTTCCGGGCAGAATTTTCCTGATCCCGTCAATATCCGGACGCCTTCCGTCAGCACTGCTCCCCCTTCTCTGCTGAAACCTTTTACAGGGTCGGCAGCATAAAAAAGGTTCGACATTTTCCATCTGTTTTCTTGACAGACCCTATGCAGAAAGGAATAGAATAAGAATGTCGGATTTTAATATACTTCATCGAAAGGGGTACGCACAGCATGAATGGAAAAAGGGCTCTGATTTTGACTATGATCCTCCTGCTGACTGTATTTCTGTTCCAGACTGCAGTTCTGGCAGAAAACCCCACGCCGGAAACAGGAGCCGGTGCGGGTCTGACCGGGGATGCGGCAAAGGACGGACAATACTATCTTCCGGTATTTGAAACCTCCGATACTCACGGATATCTTGCAGAGATTTCCGGCGATGATGTCAGCTATCTGCTGGCGTATATATCGGACAAAGTTCAGGACGTCCGTAACGGAGACCTCAGCAGGGCTCTCCTGCTGGACGGCGGCGATATCTATCAGGGAAATACCCTGTCCAGTCTTCTGGCGGGCAATTCCATTTCCGCTGCCTACGCCATGATGGGCTACGACGCGGTCACCATCGGCAATCACGAGTTCGACTGGTTCATTGAAAACACCGTAGACAGCGACGGTACGATGAAGGATTACGAACTGCTTGACACGTCAGGCGTCAATACAGTCCCTGTTGTCATCTCAAACCTCTACCTCAATGACGAAAAGGTACCGTTTGCAAGCGACTATGTCATTCTGCAAAAGACCGCTGTGGACAGCGAGGGACATGAACTGCCCGTCAGAATCGGCGTGATCGGCCTGGCAGGCGATTATGGCGCAGGCATCATGAATGAGAAGTTCACCGGCGCCGGTTATAAAATCATCCTGGATTATGACAAAGTGAACGCTCTTGCCACAGAACTGGAGAAAAACGGCCAGTGCGATGCAACGATCGTGCTGGCTCACGAGGAGCCCTCTGTCATCGCCGATGGACTGGGCGAAAATACCGTCGTGGATCTGGTTTTAGGCGGACATGCTCACCTGCTCATCAATGATACCACCAGCTGGGGGCTTCCATACGTAGACCCCGGCTGCCACGGCCATGCCTATGCTTATCTGCAGCTGGCTTTCCGTGAAACCGACGGTGCACCGGTATTTCAGGAAGTCACTGACAGGAGCCTGATATCCGTAGAACCGCTCCCGAACAGTTCGGATCATGCATCGGAACTGGATCCGGTCATCGTCTCGGTGACGGATGAGGCGATCGACCTGATCTCCGGGGTGCTTGAGGCGAAGATCGGGTACATCACCGAATCCGCGCTCCGGAATACCTATCTTCCGGACAGCGGAGACCATGCCACAACCTGCGGCAACTGGTGCTCTTCCATTGTCGCCAGAATCGTCGG
>CACXHF010000217.1 GCA_902767305.1 uncultured Eubacteriales bacterium | reverse complement strand
TCTACTATTCACAGATCTGAAACAGACCGAATGACGGTGGCATTTCCACCGGACATACTGATTGCTTTCTGAATGGCTGTCTGGTGGCCTGAATCTACTTTATTGCTTCCACTTGTTCTTGAATTCAGAAAATGAAGACAGAACTGACCGTTATAGTTATTATCGGTAATTACCTCTTGCCCATGGGGTGTTCCATAGATAGAGCAGGCAATTCGATAACCATTTGTTGTTGTAAGAAGAGCAGGTCTTCGTGTATATGTGATAGAAGCCGGATTCGAGACATTGTAAATTGCGCAGAGTACGGATGTATCCTGTGCAGTTGCCGGTTCTACATCCAGATGATATCCTGCAGATTGGATATAGACACGGATTGACTTTCCACTGCCCAAATCTCTAAGGGTGGCATAATTACCACGTACAAGCCCTATATGTGGAAAGACTCCGTTATTCTTTGCGGTAAACCAGTCAAGTGAATATATACCGCTTGCCGAAACAGTTTGATTGTTTTCATTTGCCGCTGGATCTGTGCTACTGCCGGAAGCAGATGAAACCGCATTCCGAATGGCGGCAACGGTCTGAACATCGAGATCGCCGGAAGCAGTTAATCCGTTTTTCCTCTGAAAGGTAAGTACAGCGTCCTTTGTTTTGCTGCCAAAGTGTCCTGTAATGTCTCCACTATACAGTTTTAAGGATCTCAGACAGGACTGCATCTCGTAAATAACGTCTGACTGGTCTCCTTTTCGGTAAATATATGAAGCACTTTCCGATTGTTCTGTAGATGTCTCGCCTGTATTCGTATTGGTTTTTCCATACAAAATGAGGGAAACTGTCGTTTGGTCTGCATTACCTGTCTGAGAGAGTCCGTTTTTTTTCTGAAAGAGTTTGACTGCCGCAGCAGTCTTTTCACCATAGTGTCCGGTAACACTGCCGGTATAATATCCTAATGTCTTGAGACGATTCTGAATTTCATATACCAGATCCCCGGATGAATCAATCATCAAAACCTGATTATTCTCTGTCCTGTCAATTGACGTACGTTCAGGACTCGATTGAGTTGGCTTCTGACTGTTGTCAGTCTCATCAGATACCTGAGTGAAGTTCTCCTGAGATTGTGCAGATGCTCTGGTATCTTCAATGCTCAGAAGCAGACGTATTGTGTCCTCATCCAACTCACCTGATTCTCTTAGTCCTTGACTATTTTGAAATTCCTTAATTGCAATTTTGGTTTTTCTTCCAATATTTCCGGTAATATCAGCAGCATAAAAGCCCAGTTCTTTCAGCTTAGTCTGTGCTGCTCGAATCAGATCTGCCTGTGTATTTCCAGTTTGTCCACTGGTTGGAGTGATGGCGGAGGGCTGACTCTCAGGAACAGTTTGTTTTGTTGGACTGTCTTGAGTTTGCTTTGAATATGAGGCAGACTGGATGTCTGTATGGTAGGTGCCACCGGAAGTCCCTGCTGTATCTGGGGGAAGTTCCCCGGCAGGCAGGCCGTATTCATTGGTAAACTGTGAGGCACTGATTTCATCAATATAGATTTTTCCATCTGCGCCAGCAGCAGCCCAACCCGTCGACAGATTCCCTGCTGCGTCACGATAAGTGATGCCGATAAAATGAATATTCCCCTGCTCCCTATCAGATTGAATCAGTACACATCGTTCAGGCAGCAGATTATCGAGGATGTCAGCATTAGTAGACGGGCCACTTCTTACCCGAACGCGTGTAAGTGTATAACCGTATCGTAATTCTTCTGCACTGCCGCATGAAGTCATGAGTATTGTCAGCAGAACCAGAAGAAATCTCTGTAGATATTTCATATCTTTGCTCCTCTTATCAACCGGATGAAAAATGAATATGTGCTCAGTGAAACAGATCTGGAAAGATCATTCTTCCAAATTATAGACGGTATGAATATACTTTTTTATCCGACTACGTCTCTGTAGTTCATACGAAGAACATCGATAAAAAACAGGGGTCGTTGCATGTTTTTGTAAATCAAGACAAAGAAATGAGACTATTCTGAAAAAATCATAAAAAGCTGTTGCAAGAAGGAAGGTTTGATTTTTTAGACAGGAGGAACTCTAAAACAAACATCTCCATGACATTTTTCTGATGACTTTCTTCACAAATGGGTGTATTCCTGAAATACATTTATCGAAAAGGTACTTCAACAGCCCTATGTGTTCTTTTCTTTTTTCGATGTTTTTACGTATTATCTTCTTCCCATGGGGCAGCCATCAGACAGAAAAAAGTGTTTTCTGGTCCAAAGCAGAATTTCTTGCACCATCCGTACTTATCCTGAATGCCTGCCGTGGAATAAGTATTGCAGTCTTTGCATTGCAAAATACTTACTCCATCTGCAGTGTTCATCCATTTGAGTACTGCTTCATTTAGGGAGACTTTTGTTATCGGAACATCTTGCGTTTGTCCGTGTATTTTGTTCAGAAAATCCAGTAAAACAGTCAGGTCAAAATAACGATCAAACATGTCTTTTTCCTCTTTCATTAACGATTTGGAATCAGAGAATTCTCTACGTTTCCAGTAGAGTGTTCTAGGATGATAATGGTAAATCAGTTGTAATTAGCAGAAAAAGTCTGTGAGACAAAGATCCGAGTAATTCAGCGATCATCATGGATTTTATTCGGTGACTGTAGTTGATTATATCATAACATGAACAACAGGAACAGCCAGGAAGAAAACTTAAAAGATTGATAAGAACAGACCTGAATTTCTGCAACAGATAGAACGAATGAATCAAAACAGATTTGACACTGTAATAAAAATGCATTATACTTTTTAGTGTGCATCTGAAAGAGTATCTGTTGAGTTAATCCATTGCTTTTCAGAATTCCTCAGTTGTGCTGCCCGTAAAATTGACCAAGTTTGTGTGTTTCAAAAGTGGTAAACTTGCAGGAATGTGCAGAGAGTCAGACAAACTGATTCTGCAGTCAGACCTGCTGAAGGAGTGAGAAAATGAAACGTGTTTTACCTGCAGCTGTTCTGCTGACTGTCTTCTTTACAGTAAATGCCCAAGCTCAAGCAACATATAATTCTTCAAGCTATCCGGAAATCAGTACCGGAAATGCTGCCTATACGAGTGGGAATACGTCAGCAAGCATGTATCAGAACCAGGGAACAGCATCATCTTATGATCCCTATCAGAATCAGGGAACAGCCGGAGCAGCATCATCTTATGATCC
>CACXHF010000216.1 GCA_902767305.1 uncultured Eubacteriales bacterium | reverse complement strand
CGGCCGGCAGAAGAAGACCGGTCAGCAGACACGTCATGTGAAGGAGAAAAGATAATGGCAAAATATAAGATCTGCCCCAGCTGCGGGCGTCGGAATCCGCCGAACGCACTTGACTGCGAAGCAGAGGAGTGCGGAGCGGATCTTTCCACCGTCCATGTGACGGATGAAGCTTTTGCCGGGACAGTCTCGACAGCCGGCACGACTGGTACGGCCGGTACGGCGTCAGGACAGACGTCGTCCCCTTTTGTGCGGATGGTCCGCATCTGTGAGGAATGCGGCGCTGTTAATCCGGCCAATGCCAGGAAATGCCGGTGCGGGGAAGAAATCTCGGATATTCTGCCGGTGCCGGAAAATTCGGCAGCGCAGGTGCAGACTGCTCCGGTAAAACCGATTCAGATGACTCCGAAGAACTTTATGCTTTCCAGTCTGGACGGAAGTCTGCTTTACCAGATTTCGGAGGGCGAGACAATTCTCGGACGTGAGGCGGAACTGGAGAATTATCTGGAGGAGCGTCTGTATGTAAGCCGGAGACATGCCAGGCTGTATCTTGAGAACGGCCGGCTGACGATAGAGAATCTGAGTGCGACGAACTATACGTTCGTAAACAACATGAGTCTGGACGGGCAGAGGATGGAACTCCATGAAGGAGATGAAATCGGCCTGGGCGGGAATTCCGTGAATGGAAACCGTCAGGAAATGGCAGCCTATTTCCGTGTTGTCCGCAAATGATGTACGTTGCAAGAATTCTGTATCCGGTTGAAGTTCTGGGCCCCGGGAAACGCATCGGCATCTGGTTTGACGGCTGCATTCATCACTGCCCGGGGTGCAGTAATCCGGAGCTCTGGGAGCAGCAGGAACGCTATCATGTCAGTGCGGAGACCGTGCTGAAAATGGTCCGGCTCATTGCGCAGGAGAACCCGGTGGACGGGTTCACGCTGACGGGGGGAGATCCGTTCCTGCAGCCGGAGGCGCTGGGCGAACTTCTTGAACCGCTTTCCCGGATCAGCAGGGACATTCTTGTCTATACCGGGTATCTGTATGAGGAGCTGAAAGAACGGTATCCGCACCTGCTTGAGTGGATTGCGGTACTGATTGACGGTCCGTATCTGGAAGCAGGAAATCGTGCGCTTCCGCTGATCGGATCGGACAACCAGCGGATCATCTTTCTGCAGGAGAACCTTCGGGAACAGTACGCGCCGATACTGCGCCGGCAGACGAGCCGGATTCAGAATTTCCGGGTCCGCGACGGAGTGATTTCAGTGGGCATCCACAGGCCGGATTATGAAGAACGACTGGCAGAGGCGGCGCAGAGAAAAGGTCTGGAGATTAAGCATGAGTGAGACAGTCTATTCCAAATGGCATCAGGAGATGGAAATTTTCCGCAGGATAAAGCCGTGTCTGATTCTTGAGGGAAATATTCTTGACAGCTATATCTATCCGGAGGAAGGAGCGATTCCCAAGGGGACGATCGTCCGTCTTCCGGCCTATCTTCATTATTATCTGAAAGATCTCGGATATGAGAACATCGTGATGTTCGATGACATCCGGGGATTTTACAATACCTGTGAAGACGGGTATATCCAGCGTTTTGCCACGCTAGTGCGTGCACGGCTTGAAAACGGCGGCATTCATGCGGAGTTCAGAGGAAAGGCGTCCAATTCAGCCACGCGGCTGATCGCCTCAGCCCTGATGCAGAAGGAGACGCCGACCGCCGTCATACTGGACTTTGCCTCGCGCTATATCAGTGATCCTGCAGGCCTTCAGCAGTCGGAGATTGAGGGATTTACGGTTCTGCAGCAGGCATCACTGGACGCCGGCGAGGTGCGGACGGAAAACGGAACGCTCAAGAATCTGGTGATTCTGCTGGTCAACAAGATCAACGATGTTCCCGCCTGGTTCTATCTCGGGAATCCGAACGTAAAGCCCATTCTTCTGCGGACTCCGTCAAAGGAAGAACGCTATCAGATGGTGAAAGGGTCCAACTTCCAGTCTTTCTTTTCAGCCAGGGTGTACCGCGAGGACCGGCCGGAGTACGATGCGCATCCGGAGGAACTGGAAAAAATCCAGGACCGGTTTATCGCGCTGACGGACGGGTTTTCGTTCACGGAGATGAACGGACTGCGCAGACTGTGCAAAAATCAGAATATCCGCATCAGGGAGATGTGTTCGGTCATCGATCTGTATAAATTCGGCATCCGGGAAAATCCGTGGAACAAGCTGGACGTAAAGGACTTCCGGAACGCGGACAAGGAGTTTGAGCGGCGTGTAAAAGGGCAGCCGGTGGCGCTGATGCAGACGCTGGATGTTGTCAAGCGTGCCATGACGGGCCTTTCAGACATTGCCAGTTCCACGCACGGAAAACCGAAGGGAGTTCTCTTCTTTGCGGGACCTACCGGTACCGGAAAGACGGAGATGGCCAAGACACTGGCCGAGAAGCTCTTCGGGGACGAGAGTGCCTGCATCCGGTTTGATATGAGTGAGTTCAGCCAGTCGCACAGCGATCAGCGGCTTCTGGGAGCGCCTCCGGGCTATGTCGGCTATGAGGCGGGCGGTCAGCTGACCAATGCAGTGAAAAACAATCCGTTCTGCATTCTGCTGTTTGATGAAATCGAGAAAGCGCATCCGTCTATTCTGGATAAGTTTCTGCAGATTCTCGAGGATGGGCGAATGACGGATGGCAAAGGGGAAACCGTCTATTTTTCAGAGGCCATTATCATCTTTACCAGCAACCTGGGAATCTATGAGCAGACAGGCACCGGAGAACGGGTTCAGCTGATCTCATCCGAGATGCCCTATGAGGAGATCAAGAAACAGGTGCGGCACGGCATTGAAAACTATTTTAAAACACAGCTCGGGCGGCCGGAGATCCTGAACCGGATCGGGGAAAATATCGTCGTGTTTGACTTCATCCGGCCGGAGGTGGCCGAGCGGATTCTTCGTGCACGCATTGAAAAAATCATTTCCAATCTGCGGACGGAGAAAAAGATTGAGCTGACGGTTTCAGAGAAGGCTTATAAAGTGCTGCTCGCGCGTGCAGTAGACAATCTTGAAAACGGCGGGCGCGGAATCGGCAATATTGTAGAGAGTATGTTTGTCAATCCGCTGTCCAGGTATCTGTTTGACAACGGACTGTTTTCAGACTGCCGGCTCTGTGTCGAGGAGATTCAGGCGGAGAAGATGCCCTATACGCTGCTCTGCACAATAGAGGACGAAGGTTCAGGGGGATGGCAGTATGAAACTTGAAGCAGGTCTCTGTGTCCGGCGGGGACAGCACAAAGCAGAGTGTCAGGATACGGCACTGGTCGGCGGAACTGTTTTCGGCGAGACTCTGACCGGCATCAGCTGCACGGCACCGGCCTGGGCAGCGCTCCTTGACGGGGTCGGAGGGAATTCCGGCGGACAGGAAGCATCCCGGTTTGCCGCCTCTGAACTTGCCTCAAGTGAGCCTGCAGCAGAAGTGGAGAGCGTTCGCAGCTGGATTGCGGCCATTAACCGCAGACTGCTGGCGGAGGCTGCCTCACAGGAGGGGCGGACACAGATGGCGACAACTCTTTCCGGAATCTTCTTCACAGACGACGGGGCTGTTCTGGCCAATGCCGGGAATACCCGTGTCTATGCCCTTCAGGGACCGTATCTGAGACAGCTGACACGGGATCATACCACGCTGCAGATGCTGAGGGATCTGGGGGGCGATGAGGGAACGTGCAACCCGAGCGAGATCCTGTGCTGCCTGGGCGGCGGATCTCCGAGGTATCTGGATCGTCTTGCCGTTTCAAGGGTGTTTGAACGTTCTGTGCCGCATACCGTTCTGATGACGACGGACGGAATTCATGATATACTGACAACCGATGAAATGGAACAGATTCTGGCGGAGCCCGGATCTCTGCAGGAAAAGGCAGAGAAGCTCTGCCGCATGGCGGCAGAACGGGGATCTGAGGATGACTGCAGTGCACTGCTGGTCCATCCCTGCCCGGAGGGCGACGGAATCTGTTCATAGGCAGAGGAGGCTGACAATATGGCTGAGGGTGTAGTAATGTATAACGTCGGGGAAGAGGCACCGGTCTATCTGCCTTTCTGGACGCTTGTGAAAACGGAACCGCCGATCCGTGCCATGTTTGTGCTCTGCCTGATTCTCGTGGTGAGCCTGGTTGTGGTCCGTATTCTGCACTGGCGGGTGACCCGGCGCTATACGCGGGTAAAAGGTCTAGTAGGCCTGGCAGATGAGGAAAAGCAGAGCAAGAACCTGAACGCGGAGAGACCGAAACTTGAGGAATCCATTCAAGGACATGAGCAGGCAATCCGCAGAGAAAAGGAACTGCAGGAGGTTATCCGCAAGCTGGCGGGATGAAAAAGGAACTTCGTGCAGAGACACAGGAGGCATAAACCGTGAGTGCATTTTTGGGAGTTTTAGGCGTTATCGTCGCTTTCGTGGTCATCATGATTCCGATTGTCATGTTTAAGGAAATCTGCGAAATGATCTTTGCGCTGATAGTCCGGTTTTACCCTTTTATGGGACTGAGTCCGGTTCTGCCGTTTCTCGGCCTGTTTATGATTCTGGTGCTGATCACAATTCTTGTCGGAATCGTGGACATGATTCTGTGCAGACAGCGGTTCAGGAAGGACGACTATCAGAAAATGCGTTCGGAAAACAGGAAGCTGGGCAGATCCCTGGAGGAACTGCGCAATAAGGAACAGAAACTGGTGCGCGCCGAGGAGGCGTGCCGTCAGCAGACGGCGCAGGCATTTGCGGAGCACAGAGAAATCCTTGAACGGAATGTCGTATTTCATGAACAGATGCTGCATCGGAACAGGCTCTGTACGCTGCTTGTCAGGATGGGCGAAAAGCAGGCAGAAAAACTGATCGTCCGTGTAGACGGCAAGGACATCTGCAAACAGGAAGAAAAACTGCTGGCAGATTATGCGGAGCTGAAAAGCCGTTACACGCGGGTGTGAGTGAGAAGTGCGGGACACTGCCTGACCAGGCAGGGCCAAGAAGGAGAAAAAGATGGCAAGGTGGATATGCGCGGCCTGCGGATACATTTTTGATGAGGACAGGCCGGCCCCTTCATGCCCCAGCTGCCATGCAGCCGGAGCAAAGATCTCCCCGTATAAAATCAGAAGGGACACGAGTCAGGCCGGTCCGCGGATGACAGACGGGAGTGCCGGAAGAAAAATGGATCTGGCAAATGTTTCGGAAAATGCGCTTGCCGGCACAGCGGGAAACCGGAGGGGATCGGCTGAGGGGGAACTGTCGGACCTGTCCCGGGCGGTTGCCGCTCATGTGACGAAAAATGCCGTAAATTCCAAGCACCTGAAAAAGCTGATTGACGGGTATGATGAAAACTGCCGGAGAGAGGTCGAGCAAGTCATCGAACGAAAAGAGACGGATGTAGGAGATGTCTTGAGCAGATGCAGGAAAAGCACTGAGGCGGCAAAATCGAAAGCACTGGCAGAAATCGAGGGAGAACGGGCTAAAGCACTTAACCAGCGGCAGGAACGGGAACGCGGAAAAGACAATCAAAAGAAAACACTGCTGAAGAGGCTGATGGTGCTGAGCAACCTCAGCGTGATCTGTGCGGTTGTTTTATATGTACTTTTACTCATCGGACTGTTCTATCTCATGCAGAATAATATGATCGGCACCAGCATTCTCGTCGCCCACGAAGAAGGGGTAAAAACGGTGGACATGCCTGATTTACTGCTGCTGATTTTCATCATTTTACCGAGCTTATCACTGGTTTTCGGATTTATCGTTGAGGGAATAGCCCGCTTTGAAAAATGGTTTTACGGCATTGACCGCAGAAACAGGCAGATCAGTGCCAGCAAGGTTCAGTCGACCGGTCAGAGTTTTAAGGAGACGAGCGACTACCTGAACGAACAGGAGGCAATCGTCAGGAAAGCTGTTCGGGTAAATAACGGGAACTCCAATCTGCCCTGTGTAGAGCAGTTCTTTGATGAGATCGATGAAATCAGTGCTGAGGCAAAAGCGGAGGAAAAGAGACTGACTGAAAAGTGTCAGGCAGATCAGGCAGAGATTATCCGGACGTGGGATGAGCGTAAGCGCACGGAAAGGAGTGCCTGGATCAGCGAGACGACGCAGGCAGCGGTCAGCTGTGCGGAATATTTTGAATACCGTTACCGTGATATCGGAATCGACCGGGGGCCGGCATTCTGGCTGGTATTCCGGTTCTGTGAACGCAATGGCG
>CACXHF010000215.1 GCA_902767305.1 uncultured Eubacteriales bacterium | reverse complement strand
CCCGGACCGGAGCCCGGCAGCCGGTCTTTTCCGACTGTCCGGACTCCGGCCCGGGTTTTTTCACTTTTTTGCAAGTACCCGCTGATACAGGGCCAGTGCAAGAACGGCACTGAGCGCATCTGAAAGCAGCGTGGAAACCAGAAATCCACTGTACCCTGCGATCCATGTGGCCGCCAGAAACACCGCCACAAATACGATTCCCTGCCGGCTGAGGGACATTGCCAGCGCCGGACGTGCCTTGCCGCAGGCCTGAAACAGACAGGTATGCAGAAGGACAACCGCACAGAACACCATTCCGGGAATCTGCCAGCGCATCATCTCCGTGCCGTCGCGGATAATTTCGGGATGATCGATGAACAGCGTCATCAGCGGCCGTGCCAGCAGGAAGAGAACCAGGGATTCAGCCAGTGCCAGTCCGCACAGGAAACGTGTGCAGAATTTCCGCAGTTCCCGCAGTTTTTCCTTTTCACCGGCTCCGAACAGATAGCCGAACAATGGAATTCCGCCGAAAGAAAAGCCCACCAGAATCAGCTGGACCACCATGTTCACTTTTGTGACAATTCCCATCGCTGCAATCTTTTCATTCCCGTAAGTCAGCAGGAACTGATTGATGAAAATGACGCAGACGGCAGAGGACACGTTGCTGATCGCCGCCGTGATTCCGACGCTGAGGATCTGCCCCAGTTCTCCCCTGCTTACCCGGGCACGACGGACATCCACGGAAAGAACCTCACTTTTCCGCCGTACAAAAAACAGGCATACTGCGTCCGTGCAGACAAACCCCAGTGCTGTTGCGAGCGCTGCCCCTCGGGCACCCCACCCGAGGAGACTGATAAAAACCGGATCCAGAAGGAGATTCAGCAGTGAGCCGGAAACGGTTCCCATCATGGACTGAAGGGCCAGGCCTTCACTGCGCATCAGGTTGGAATGAATAAAGGACAGTATGGCAAAGGGAGCAAAGAGTACAAGTACGCTGTAATACTCCCCGGCATAGCTCAGTGTTGCCTCATCTGCCCCGAAGAGCCTGAGTACCGGACCCCGGAACGCGATCAGCGGGACCGCGATAACCAGACCCGTCAGGATCGCCAGATAGAAGCAGAATGCACTGACACTGCCCGCCTTTTCCCGTGCTCCGCTGCCCAGCAGACGGGCAATCAGGGAACTGCCGCCCTGTCCGTAGATGTTGCCGATGGCCATAAGAAATGTAAACAGTGGAGCGCAGAGCGACACACCTGCCACCAGCAGCGCGTCATTGGTCCGCGCGATAAAAAACGTGTCTGCAAGGTTGTAAACAAGCGTCACCACCATGCTGAATACCACCGGGAGCGCCAGTTTAAAATAGGAAGGTATCAGTTTCTCCGTATCAAAGAAATTCTCCGAACTGCTCATTTTCCGCCATTCCCTTCGTCTCCGGCAGAACCCCTGCCGTCTGTCTTTCCGAAAGACTACACCTTTTCAACCTGTTCGTCAACCGAAACAGAAGACCCGGTACCGCTTCGGCAAATGCCCTGTACAGAACTGCTTTTTCCTCTTTCAGGAAGATTCGGAAATCTTTTTCTGAGAATGACGCATTTTCTGCTTGATTTTACCGATTAATCCGGTTATAATACTAAATGATTTGATTCAATATTATTTTATCAAATGTTTTTGATGCAGGACATTTCCTTTTCCCGCTGCGTTTTGTCCTGTATCATGCAGTGGAGTCTGTATCGGTTCAGCACTGCAGATAACAGAGCTGGTCTGTTGCCTGTACCTTTGCCGCTGCTTCTGCTCCTGTTTCCATTTTCCCGACCGACCATCATGTAAAGGAGATCAAACTATGATTTACGATTACACCATCACCACCGGAACCGGAGCCCAGCTGAACCTTGCAGATTACAAAGGCAAGGTTATCATGGTAGTCAACACCGCCACCGGCTGCGGCTTTACCCCGCAGTACGCGCCCATCGAGCAGATGTACCGCGACTATCATGAACAGGGCCTTGAGATTCTTGACATCCCCTGCAATCAGTTTGGCGGACAGGCACCCGGATCAGATGATGAGATCCATGAGTTCTGCATCATGCATTTCAACACCACTTTCCCGCAGATGAAGAAAGCCGATGTCAATGGTGCAAATGAGCTTCCCCTCTATACCTACCTGAAGTCCCAGAAAGGTTTTGAGGGATTCGGCGAGCATCCTTACAAGGCGCTCCTTGAAAAGATGTTCTCTGAGGCAGACCCGGAATGGAATCTCAAGCCGGATATCAAATGGAACTTCACCAAGTTCATCATCGACCGCGAGGGAAACGTTGTGGCACGCTTTGAGCCTACTGCTGATATGGCAGAGGTCGAGGCCTGCGTCAAGGCACTTCTGTAAGTCTCTCCTTCGCCGCGTTCTTCCTCTCCTGCCGGAAACAGTCCGGAATCTCAAAGCCTCACTGCCTGGCATCAGGCTTTGCGATTAAGAACCGGTTCGAACATACTACGTATTCAGAAGACAGTCCGGAAACGGACTGTCTTCTTTCAGTCTCCGGACTGTTTTCTCTCCCGGCACTGCTCCATTCAGAGGCCTTTCTGCATCTTCCCGTTTTCACCCGTGGTTTTTCCAAACCACCTGCCCGGATATCTCCCGTCCGGTATGACATGGGCACGGCCGTTTTTTCAGGAATCCTCCCGATTCTCTCTGTGATTTCCCGGCTTCTTTTGGATATTTCGTACATTCTGACGGAATAGGTATCAGTTCTTTATACTTTTATCCGGCTTCATGGCTTCATATACACAATTGACTAATCCGGCGGATTCAAGTAAAATGTATTCTGTTTTTTAAGAACGTTTCAGTATTGTCCGGCAACTGTTGTACAGATTAAATGTCTGTCCGAATGTTACCCTTTGAGGCATAGTGAGGTACTACATTCCATGAAAAAACAATTTCTGTTTATCCTGTCGTGTCTGATTTTCCTGCAGGCATTCATGCTCTTTGGGCCGGAAGCTCTGGCAGATTCCTACATGAGCAACAAGACAGAAATTCCTGTCAATCTGGAAGTTTCAGGTGCAGAGGCAATCTGCCAGACAGAGGATGGCTATATCTGGATTGCTCAGTATTCCAGCCTTACCCGGTATGACTCCAGAGATTTTGTCACGTACAAAAACTTTGAATATGAAGGGCAGGATTACACCCTCATTAACGTCCGGGCACTGGAACCAGATGGAAACACGCTGTATGTGGGCACTTCGGAGCATGTTTTTGTCTATAAAGATTATCATTTTGAACCGCTGGTTCTGAATCCCGGCATCATCGTTGATTTGGAGCTCGACAGAAAGAACCAGCTGCTTTATATTTCCACGCAGAATAATGGCGGTATTATTTATGATATCGTAAAAGGCGTGAAAAAGACGATCCCGGGAACAGAAGGAAAATCCATCCGGGACATTGCCCTCGGAATTGACAGCGGATCGTTCTACTATCAGGCAGATGAGGGAGCCTTTGACAACAACGGCAATCTGATTCTGGATAATCCGAGACTCCTTGAGATTTATTCCCATCATAACACGCTGTATATGGCCGAGGACACCGGCGTCATTCACAGATATGACATGCGAGACGGGAAAATGCTCGATGATCTCATCATTCCCGATCAGGTCAACAAAATGCTGTATTCCGACAAGGACCAGCTTATGTTCGTTGCCTGTGAAAAGAACGGCATCTACGTTGTGGATTTCAGCACAGGCGAACCGGTTATTTCTCTGGCCGGTGATCTGGACAACCGGAGTCAGCTCGTTGATCTGATGATCGACTATGAGGATAACCTCTGGGTTGCCTCTCACTATATCGGTGCCTCCGGCGTATCCGTCATCGTAAAGGACGCTCTTTCCGAACTTCTCTATGACGACCCGATCTGGCAGGCTCTGAATGCCCCTCCCGATTTTTACCGCAACGTGTATGCCATTGAGAAATACGGGAATATTCTGTACATCGTTGCCGCATCACGGATTTACCGGTACGACCTGATCAGCAATGAAATCCTGCCGGATAATGCCATCATGCAGGCCATCGATGAATACGCTGAGGCCAGGACGCAGGAAGGGCGGGCACAGGGCGACAGCAACTTCGCCTTCGTCTACAGCCCGAAAGATGCAGAGGTGTTCAAAGACAAAATCTATTTTGCCATATACGGAATCGGTCTGGTGGAATATGATCCGGCGACGGATAAAGTCGTGATCTACGATCAGAACTATATTTCTGATCATCTGGGAAAACTTGTCGATGATCCGGATATCGCCGTAACCAATACCATCCGTTCAATGCGGAGTTTTGATGACTATCTGGTTCTGGGCTATACGCGCGGACTCATGCGCTTTGACGGTACAACGTTCTCCGTCATGAACCTCGGCACAAATGTCCTGTATATCAACAAGACCAAAGACGGGAAGATCATGTATGACCGGACAAAAGGTCTGTATACCGTGGATGATGATTTTACCGCCGCAACAGAAATCCCGACCGTCACAGATATCACCGGAAACCGCCTCAAGTTTCTGGTTGACGGCGATTATATCTACTATACGCTGAACAGTCGCCTTTTCCGCCTGAACACGAAAGAGGATTCCGGTCTTTCCAGTGAAATCGCCATTCCGTATATCAAGGGATCCATTGTTGAACTTGCCAAGGTCCGGTGCAGCGATTCGGACGGAAAAGAAGTATACAAGTACGTTATTGCAAGTCAGAATCAGCTCTACATCACCGATTCTCTCGAGGGCGAACGGCTGACGGATTACGTCTCCTATGATTCAACCAACGGCCTGCAGCCGATCATCGCCAACACCTCCGGTTACTACGATGAAGCCGATCAGAAGTACTACCTGCAGTCAACAAACGGCATTTTCGTTTATGATTTCAGCCTCACAAGAGACGTCCCCGCTCCGGTCAGAATTGCCATATCCTCCGTTGATCTTGACGGCATACCGTATTATGGCAGCAACATTCCGATCGATAAAAATGCTTACCGCGTGACCTTCAATCTTTCCATTCTCGGTTTCCGGCCGAACAACGGCTATACCATCTATTACAGACTGAACGGTGTTGACACCAGTTTTGCCGAATTAACCGATGATTCCAGAAGCATGTACTACACGAATATCCCAGGCGGAACGTATGATTTCGAGGTTTACGTCAGGGATGAATACGGCCAGGAATCCAACCGGATTGCGATTCATCTGGAAAAAGAGAAAAAGATTATCGAACAGTGGTGGTTCTGGACCGTTCTCATCCTTCTCGGTCTTGGAGTGATCCTCCTCTTTGTTCTTCTGTTTTTCAGGCATAAGTCAAAACAGGCTGAAAAACGGCAGAAGGAACTCATGGACATCACAGTTCAGTCGATTGAAGCCATTGCCAAAACCATCGACGCAAAAGATGAATATACCAATGGTCACTCCTTACGTGTCGGTATTTATTCCAAACTCATTGCGCAGGAGATGGGAATGAGTCCCGATGATGTTACCAACATCTACTACATCGCTCTGCTCCATGACATCGGGAAGATTGGTGTCTCGAACAATGTTCTGAACAAGCCCGGGCGTCTTACCGACGCAGAATTCGCAGAAATGAAGTCCCATACAACCAGGGGTGCTGTCATTCTGGAAGGAATCACTACGATCCCGGATATTGTTGCCGGTGCAAAAAATCATCATGAGAAGTATGATGGCAGCGGATATCCCGAAAAACTCAAAGGCGAAGATATTCCTTTTGTGGCTAGAATTATCTGCTGCGCTGACTGCTTTGACGCCATGGCCACAGCACGTGTCTACAAGCCGGCCTACCCGCTCGAGAAGATCCTCAGCGAGTTTAAACGCTGTTCCGGGACTCAGTTCGATCCCCAGATTGCCAGTGTTGTCGTCCGCATGATTGAGGAAGGAAAACTGAAACCGGTTGAAGTCGAAGAAACCGTTCTGGGCAGCGATGGCAAAACACACAGAGTCCAACGCAGCGAAAGTCCGGTTAAAGGCACTTCGAAACAAGATCCCGAAGCTGCGTTCGATCCTAAACTTGCCCATGCTGTTATCCGCCTGATCGAGGAAGGAAAACTGATGCCGGTTGATCCCACGAAACCCGCACCAGGCAGCAACGACAAAACTGCTCAAAGCAGCGATGACAAAACCGCACCAGGCAACGGCGACAAAACCGCACCAGGCAGCGATGACAAAACCGTTCCAGGCAGCGGCGACAAAACTGATTCGGACAGCAATGACAAAACACCCGGAGACAGCCGCAGTGAAGCTCCGGTTCAGGACAAATAATCCGGAATTCAATCCGATTCCTTCCCTGTTCCGCATCCGGAAGCTTTGAATGACTCCGAAAAAAGAATGCCTTCTGCAGCATGCAGAAGGCATTCTTTTCGTGTATATGGATGATTCCTTTACGGATTCCAGTGGAGGAGCACATTCCGGATTTCCTGTTCCCAGAAATCCCAGTCATGTCCGCCCGGCGTTGTCCGCCAGGTAAAGGGCACCCCCAGTTCCTCCAGCAGATGCACAAAGCGGAGGTTCGCTTCCAGCAGGCTGTCCTGTTCACCGCAGGAAAGGTAGAATTCGGGAATGGGTTTTCCGGCAGCCTTCAGCTGACGGATCGTAAAGGCAGGATCCAGATCGGATTCCGGGATTTTTTCCGGTGCGCCGAACATGGCTCTCAGATACGGCGTGTTGGCCGACGGTCCCTTTGCCTCCTCCACTCCCCTGGCTACATCGAGGATCAGCGCCGATGAAAAAGCGATGATGCGGCCAAAGGTATCCGCATATTTGAGGCCGTTGCGCAGCGCCCCATATCCGCCCATGGAGAAGCCGCCCAGCCACGTCTGTTCTCTTTCCTTCGAAAGCGGAAACATTGCGCGTGTGGCTCTGACCAGTTCGTCTCCAATCCACGTGGAAAAGCAGTTCATATAATCCGGATGATCGATGTAGAAACCGTTCTCCCCATCCGGCATGATGACGCAGACGCCTTTTTCCTCCGCATACCGCTGGACACAGCTTCCGGTCAGCCAGCTGGTGCTGTCTCCGAAAATGCCGTGAAGAAGATACAGAGTCGGATAGGGACTGCGGTCTGTCTCCTCCATATCCGAAGGCAGAATGACATTGAAATGTACTTTTCTTGACAGTGCTTTCGATTTGTAATCAACCTGAAGAAGTGCCATATGTTTCCTTTCTGCCGCCGCTTACGGAGCAATAACGACTGCCGTTTCCTGTGCCCGCAGACACAGTTCTGCCGCCTTGAATGCGTGTGCCTGCGTCATCGCCTTTTCCGTTCTGTTCAGGCAGTCCAGAATGAGACCGCCGAAGAACGGGAAGCCGGTCTTGCCGGTCGCATCAAAATACTGTTCGCCCTTGCCGTTAACCAGATAGACATGGTTTCCGCTGACATTCTCCGCTCCAAGGTTGATGTACTTCCGGATCTCGATAAAGCCTTCTGTTCCGAGAATGAACGTACGCCCGTCGCCCCAGGTCCTGAGTCCGTCCGGATTGAACCAATCTACACGGAAGTAGTTGGTCGTTCCATTCTTTCCGGTCAGCGTGCAGTCACCGAAATCATCCAGTCCCGGATACTCCGGATGTCCATAGTTGCCGATTCTGGCCATGGTCACCTCTGCATCCTCTTCACCCGCAAAATGCAGGTACTGCTCGATCTGGTGGCTGCCGATGTCGCAGAGAATGCCGCCGTATTTGTCCTTCTCAAAGAACCACGCCGGACGGTTTTTGGCGCCCAGACGGTGCGGCCCGAAGCCGGTTACGCTGATGACTTTCCCGATTTCGCCTGCATCCACCATGTATCCTGCCAGAATGGCACCCTCGACATGAAGCCGTTCCGAATAATAGACCATGTACTTTTTCCCGGTCTTCGCAACGGTTTCCTTTGCCTTGTTGAGCTGGGCAGTGGTCGTAAAGGGAGCCTTGTCGGTAAAGTAATCCTTCCCATGCTCCATGACCGTCACGCCGAAAGGTCCGCGCTCCGAGGTCACCGCAGCAGCGGCAACCATCATGGTATCCTTGTCCTGCAGGATCTGCTCCTCGCTTTCCGCCGGAGTCGCCTGCGGATACATCTTGAGGAAATGGGCAACCTTTTCCTTATCCGGATCCCATACATACTTAAGCGTCGCACCGGCTTCCGTCAGCGCATTGCACATGCCGTAGATATGCCCGTGGTCGAGCCGTGCGGCGGAAAATACAAATTCACCGGGCTTTACCACTGCCTTCTTCTCTCCAACCGGAGCATAATTCATTCCATCTGCTGCATTCATCTGCATAACCTCCTATTTCTTGTCCCCGTAATCACTGCCGACCGTGATGTCTGCATTTCCCAGTTCCATTTCAGATTTTGCCTTTTCATAGAAATGCGGAACCGCCTTCATGATGCCCTCCACTGTATAGAACGGATCATCCGGCTTAAAGGGCAGTTCCACCGCCTGTCTGGTGGCTCCGGCTTTATAGACGGCCGTAATCAGCTCGATGGTTCTGCGTCCGTCCTCCGCAGTGATTGCCACATCGCCGTCCGTTTCAATGGCCGTCAGGACATTTTCAATCTGTCCGTCATGACCGATATACGGGACAGGCGGAAGGGCGTCCGCAAAATCGCTGATTTCCTTTTCCAGTGCCTCGTTGCGCTCCGGGAATCCGTTGGCCTTGGAGAGAGAGGCATACACAGAAAACGGTGCAGCAATCTTTGCCTTCTCGCACTGGAAGGTCAGTGTCTGCTCTTCGCCATGATCGACGACAGAGGCAGTCAGCGAGGCCAGTGCACCCGGGTACTCCAGAATGGAAATGGACAGATCTTCCACCTCTGCATTGTCATGTGCGGTGTTGGCCAGTACACTGGTGACCCGCTTCGGCAGTCCCATCATCCAGCCCAGCATGTCGATGTGATGCACCGCATGGTTGAGCGTGCAGCCGCCGCCTTCCTTTTCCCAGGTTCCGCGCCACCACAGATCATAGTAGCAGTGGCCGCGCCACCAGAGCGAATTGATCGAGGCATGACGGACCGGACCGGCAATCCCGGAATCCAGAAGCGCCTTGAGATCGCGGATCGGCTTTCTGAAACGGTTCTGAGCAATAATGGAAAGCCTGACGCCCGTTTCGTTGCGGACACGGATCATTTCATCGCACTCTGCAAGAGAGGGAGCCATCGGCTTTTCACAAATGACATTCTTGCCGGCTTTCATGCCGTTGATGGAAATCTCCGCATGGACATACGGCGGCGTGCAGACATCCATCAGCGTAATATCCTTGCGGCCAAGAACATCGTGATGATCCAGACAGACATCACAGTCCAGTCCGTACTGTTCCTTTACTTTCTGTGCCTTCCCCGGAATGATGTCTACCAGAGCCGCGATTCTGACCCGTTCCGGAAACTGGAGATATGCGTGAATGTGAGCATGCGAAATGTTGCCTGTTCCGATAATTGCAACCTGAATCATTTCCGTTTTCTTCCCTTCTTCAGAAAAGGCGCCACGCCGTACGGCGAGGCGCCCGAATAACCTGTGTCCAGGTCAGAGAGTTTCTGACCGCTGTTTACTTTGCATGTGCCTTATCCCAGGCTTCATACTTCTCGTCCATCACGGCCTTGCCGCCCATGTCCATATACTGCTGGAGCATTTCCTTGTAGAGCTTGCTGCACTCCTCGGCAGAGGATGCCATGGTGCACTTGACAAGGATTTCCTGCTCATAGGCGTTGAGCGTGGTGCCGTACTTGGAGTTGTTCTCGAGCGGGACATCAAAGTGGAAGCCGCCGAGGATGGAGTCATAATTGCCTACCGTGTATTCCTCTTCGAACAGATCCGCGAAGCCCTGATAGGACAGAGACTGAGCCTTCATGGTCTTCTCGTCGGTATCGAGCCACTGGCCGTTGACGAGGAGCGTATAGTCAATGTTCTGCATGGAGTTGTAGGTCATGTCATGATGTGCCTCATCCACGTCCTTCACGACCGGGATGCCCTCGGCGTTCAGATCGGAGGTGATGCCGTCCAGACCGTTCTGGAGGAAATAGATGGTGTCATACTGGCACAGCCAGTCGAGGTACATGATGGCAGCTTCCGGATGCTG
>CACXHF010000214.1 GCA_902767305.1 uncultured Eubacteriales bacterium | reverse complement strand
TTCCGGATTGGTGCCGTTCGCATACACGACAGTACCCGTTCCGCCCTGGCCAATAGAGCGCTTCTGACCAACTTCGAAAACCGGGCAGGGAGCGACAACGTAACGATCCTTGCAGGACTCGCCGATCTCATCGGTGAAACGGCTCATGAACCAGAAAGGCATGATCACGCTGGCGATCTTGTTGTTGGCGATGTAAGCCTTGCCTTCCTCGGTATCCGGCTGGCCGCCCGGACAGGTCTGGGCAATACCGGCCTCAAGCCACTTCTTCTGGGTATCAATGATCTTGGCAACTTCCGGCGTGTTGATGAAAGCGGACTTTCCATCCTGCCAGTCCTTCCCCTGCTGTGCGAGCATCAGGGAAGCAACCCACTGGGTAGAGGTTTCAACAGTGCCCATGAAAGCGTCCGGAGCCTTTTCCTTCAGCTTCAGGCCGGCCTCATACCAGTCATCCCAGGTCTTGATGTCTTCATAGTTGACGCCGGCAGACTCGAGAAGAGCCTTGTCGTAGAAAGCAACCATTGCACCGACGTGCAGCGGAGCGCCGTAGTATTTGCCATCCTTGGCATAGATCTCAAGGCGGGCCTTGACCAGATCAGCCATGTACGGCTCAAGATACGGAGTCAGGTCAACCAGCTTGTCGCTGTAGGCAAGGATGTTCGGGAACTGACCAAGTTCGACGTCGCACATATCCGGTGCACCTTCGTCAGCCTGCAGAGCAACCTTCATCTTGTTATGCATGTCGTCATAACCGATGGTGGTTACCTCAACTTCAATCTGACGGTCCGGGTGTTCCGCATTCCAGCGGGCAGCGGCCTTCTCAAAGAACTCCTGATGCTGAGCAATGAATGTCCACATCGTCAGTTTCGTGGTGTCCGCAGACGCACCTACCAGTGCGAGAGCCGAGAGCATGCACAGAACCAGTGCAAGAGCCAACAGTTTCTTCATTTCCTTTTTCCTCCTGTTTTTAATCTATTTGAAGAGCATCTGCTCTACAAAACCTGATCTGACCGACGAAAAAAGCATTTTCACTGATTTTTCCGGGTATTGCCTGTAACATTATCGTTAATGTGACCATAGTATATAGAACATTTGCTGCTTTTGTCAAGCCCCAAATTTGACTTTTTGGATTTTTTCTGCGATAATGCTGACACTTTATCAGATCGGCCGGACACTGTCCGCCTTTCCGGAAACAGGTGATTGTTATGTTGCAGACAAATAAAAGAAAAAGAGTGACCCTTCAGGATATTGCTGAACGGACCGGAGTCTCTGTGAATACCGTTTCTCATGCACTCCGCAATAAAAGTGATATTTCGGCAGAAACCTGCCGCAGAATTCAGGAAACCGCACGTGAAATGGGTTATACCGGAAATCAGATTGCCCGCTCTCTCCGCTCCGGCCGCACGCACATCATCGCAGTGATTCTTGGCGGGCTCTCCAATCCGTTTTACGGAATTATGGCAGATGCCATCCAGGACGCAGCCCAGTTTAAAGGCTATACAGTGATGATCATGTGTTCACGGGACAATCCGGACCTGGAACTTCAGCTGGCTGATGAAGCCATTGCGCGCTGTTCCGACGGAGTCATCCTCTTTCCGACCCATGGCTGCGAAAGAACGATTCAGCGATTCCGGGAAGCCCGTATGCCGTTTGTACTTGTCGCCCGTCTTCCCGGCGAAGGCATTGCCGACGGCGTTGTCTGGGATGAGACAGAAGGCGCTTATCTTGCCACACGCCACCTGATTGAATCCGGCTGGCGCAAACTCGTCTATGTATCTGACTATAACATCATCTACTCCACCGAACACCGCATGGCCGGTTTCAAAAAAGCCTGCGATGAAGCCGGCATTCCGGAAAGTGACCGCTGTTTTCTGCAGTCCACGGGAACCTCCGGCTCCGGAGATACCGATCAGCAGTGGATGAAACCGCTTCTCCGCAGTCTGACAGATCTCCGGCAGAAAGGTTTTACCGGTCTTTTCGTCTTCTGTGATGTGGAAGCCTGGCATATCATGCAGGCACTGGATCATTCGGACGAGCTTTCCCGCAATGACTTTGGTATCGTCAGCATCGACAATCTGGAAAGCGCACTCTCCTTCCCCGTTCAGCTGTGCAGTGTCGGGTATTCCTTTAAGGAAATTGCTGCCAACAGTATCCGGCTGCTCCGGAAACGGATTCATGGAGATACCAGTGCCCCGGAGAAAGTCGTTCTGCCCGTCCGGCTGGTCTGCCGCGGCAGCTGCAGCAGACATTGAAGAGAAAAAAAGACGCTTCATTCTGTGAAGCGCCTTTTTATTTTTCAGATTGTAGTAAATGCCATAAACCCGAAGAACAGAATCAGGAGAAACAGCGTGGAAACAATCAGCCGCCATTCCGCCGTCAGAAGACCGGCAAATTCACGGAGAAAGGCATTCGGCCAGAAATACCACCGGGTCGGACTTCCCATTCCCTCTGCCTGCATTCCCGCCCGCTGTGCCATGATTCCTGAACGGAATACATGATAATTAGTCGTCGAAAACGCGATTCTGGCATTCTGCCCGCCTCGCTGTTCAATCAGCTTACGGGCATTGCGCATATTCTCATACGTACTGGTCGACTGGTTTTCCTCCAGGATCCGCTCCGACGGTATTCCCTTCTCCCGCAGATACTCCGCCATCGCACTGGCTTCAGACCGGCATTCATTCGAGCCCTTTCCGCCTGCCGGAATGAACACCACCGGTTTCCCGCCGGCGGCTTCCTGTCCGGCTGCAAATTCAAGTGCCCGGTCGACCCTGCCGCGAAGCAGCGGAAACATTTTCCCTTCCTTTGAAATCTGACATCCACAGATGATCACATAGTCCTTGTCTTTCTCCGGTTCATGCATGGCTGCAATCAGGGCGGCAAAAACTGCCCCGAACAGCATGGATTCAAGAAAAACAAAGCAGGTCGTGGAAACACTGGTCAGTGCCGAGTGAATCTTGTAATCTGTCAGAGATCCGGTAAAGAAACGGTCATCATAGATCAGGATGAACGCGATGCCTGCGATAAAGAGAAGGAGGGTGAGCACCCCCAGCAGATTCCGCAGACGCATTCCCTCATGCCGGACCAGAGCCACATTGGACAGCGCCAGGGCAATCCCCATGGCGATCAGAACCGGAGAGGTGCACATGAGGAAATAATATCCGGACTGACTGAACAGATCCCACAATCCCAGCACTTCGCTTCTGGGATTCGGCAGAGAGATCAGACAGGCAAATCCGAAAATCAGCGTCATGCCGGTGACAAAGATCGCCGTCCCGAAAACCAGCACTGTTCTGGCCGCATAAAAGCGGTTCCGGCACCTGGCCCTTGCATGCCGCCAGAGAAGGACGCTTGCCGCCAGGAGGAGACCAAGGCCGATCAGTGCAGCCCAGCGGTTCCCGTCGGAATTGAATCTGGACTGATCAAACACCATATTGTGAAAGCCGCGGACAACAATGAGATGACTCTGTCCCTGTCCTGCTGCCTCATTTCCGATATGAACCCACGTTCTGCCCGAATGGTGTCCCTGCAGTTCAATTTCCACCAGCGGCCTGCCGGACAGCGGCTCAACGGTAACCGGCGTAATCCGGGTTACGGAAATCACTGATGGATCCTCTACGACAACCTCCGGCAGTTCCTCTGTCCATTGAGTGGCATACAGGATCAGCGTTCCACCCATCTGGAAAACGATTATCAGAGAAAGAACCGTGAGTACTGCGAATACCAGGCCAATTGAAACCAGCGGTTTTTTCATTTTCTCCCGTTTCCCTTCATCCTATGAATCCGTGTTTACGGTTTTCGTCCCGAAATCTGCATCATATGCGTCAATCTCTTTTCACCCCACAGGAGAACCCCCGTTGATTCGGCCAGTTTTCGTGCAGATACCGTAAACGTCCCCGGGCACAGGACGACCGCAACATCGCAGTCATAATACTGCATTCCCGCATACGCCTCCTGGACCGCCGCGTTTCCGACACTGCCCTGATAATTCTTGCACTGGACCGCATAACGCTTTCCGCCGCGCTCGCAGAGGATATCAACGCCCTGATCTCCACTTGGCGGCGTCAGTCGTACACGTCTGAACCCATTGTCCTTAAGAACTGCGGCTGCATATTCCTCAAACTCTTCACCGGTCAGGCGGAGGCAGCGGGATGCCCGGTTGTTTTTTCCTGTAATCTGCCGGTACAGCGCGAGGAACGGCAGACAGAGAAGACGGAGAATCTGCCGGACCAGAAACAGCAGTGCCTGAGCCAGCAGCTGCAGCAGACGGCCTGCAAGCCGGAGCAGTCCGATGAAAGCCGTCCCGACTGCCCGGAAAAAGCCGTCAATCAGGTCAAGAATTCCTCCTGCCAGACGATGCCCCAGGGTTTCCTGCCGTTTTCTCCGCTTTCCCCGTTTCACTGGCAAGCGCCGGCGCTCCTCTCAATCATCACCACGGCATGCGTCGAAATGCCCAGGCCCTCGCCCTCAAATCCAAGATGTTCCGTCGTAGTCGCCTTGACGCTGATTCTCTCCCGGTCAACCCCCAGATGACCGGCCAGCGAGCTGCGCATTTCCTCAATATACGGACGCAGCTTCGGCCGCTGTGCAATAATCGTCAGGTCTGCATTGACCAGCGTCCATCCCTTGCCGGCAAGAATATCCCGAACTTTTTCAAGCAGTCCCATGGAATCCGCTCCGAGATAGGCGTTATCCGTATCGGGGAAATGCAGTCCGATATCCCCCAGTGCCGCCGCGCCCAGCATGGCATCCATCAGTGCATGGGCCGCAACGTCCGCATCACTGTGTCCAAGAAGCCCCCGTTCATAGGGAACTTTCACCCCGCACAGGATCAGATCCCGGTCCGGTACAAGCTTATGTACATCATACCCGTGTCCAACGCGCATCTCCATCCCGAAAGCACCTCCCGTTCCCCGTTTTCTCAGTATCTGCTCCGCCACAGGAATATCCTCCGGCGTGGTAATCTTGAGATTTTCCGGATCGCCCATGCTCAGATACACCGGCAGGCCCTGCCATTCCATCAGCATGGCATCATCCGTGGCACTTTGACGGTCTGCAAAAACCTCATGCGCCGCCCGGATCTGCTCATACCGGAAGACCTGCGGAGTCTGAATGCTGTACAGTTCCGACCGATCCGGCGTTTCCAGAACAAGTCCATCCGCGCCGGCCCGCTTAATGGTATCCTTGAGCGGAACTGCCGCTACCGCGCTTCCCGTCTGTGCTGCCTGCCTGAGGGAACTCCTCAGAACGTCAACGGGAACCAGCGGCCTGGCGCCGTCATGAATGGCAACCAGTTCCGTTGTCTCCGGCAGCGAAAGAAGTCCGGCACGAACACTGGCCTGACGGGTAGCCCCTCCGATCACCAGTTCAACGGATTCAAACCCTGACCGGTCCAGCAGTTCCCGCATTTCTTCCCGGTTCTGTTCACTGCAGACAACCCGGATCTCCCCGAATAGTCCGCTGTCTCTGAATACACGAACCGTATGGATCAGCACCGGCACTCCAAGGAGCGGCAGGAAAATCTTGTTTTTCTCACTGTGCATCCGTTCGCCGCGTCCGGCTGCAACAATTATCGCTGCATTCATTCGAGTATCTCCCCATCCAGCACTTCATACATCAGACAGGCTTCGTTTTTCCGTACCGTTTCCGCCACATTCAGTATTCTGTATCTGGCCAGTTTGTCCCCAAAGCGGATTTCAAGGACATCCCCTTCCTTTACCTCCGAGGAAGGCTTGGCTACTTTTCCGTTAATGGTTACCCGTCCGCCCTCTCCGGCTTCTTTCGCCACTGTACGGCGTTTGATGATTCTCGACACTTTCAGATATTTATCCAGTCTCACTGTTCATTCTCCTTTCTGATTTCACCGCCTGCCAGTATCGGCAGTATGCAGACAAAAGGATATACATACCTTGCCGTCATGCAGGGTCCCAGCAGATAGGTTCCCAGCAGCAGCAGCGGCAGAAGTGATACGTATGCGGATCCCTTTGCATCCAGATACATCCTTCTCAGGGAGAAAAACAGGCACAGCCAGACCAGTACTCCCATATTGAACAGATACCCGACGGCAGGCCACTGCATGGCGCCTTTGGCGCCAAAGCGCCATCCTGCCGCTTCCCGGGCTTTCGGGAAGAGACTCAGGCTGTAAATTTTCTCCCCTGTCCACCAGTCATCATAGTAATCCTCGGTAATTCCGGTCTGCAGATAATATCCGGAAACCCTGTATGTCTGATAGGGAAACAGGAATGCATGGGTCAGATCCAGAAACGCATCCATGCAAATGTCCGGGCATTTCGTTAATACCGAAAAATACAGGTGGAAAAATCCTTTCATATCTGCCCGGACTGCTTCACCGTCCACGTCGAATTTTACCGGATCCGATACGGTTGCATCGTACTTATTCCAGGCCTCGCCCGGCATCAGGGCATCAATGTGGTTCCGTTCCTCTTCACTGAGGGCTTCCGGCCGCATCTGACGCACTCTGGCAATCTGCTGAATCGGAACAGAGAGCATCTCCACCACACTGCCGGAGGCAGCATTCAGTCCGCTCTTCAGTCCCAGACCAATCCCTCCCGCAAGCAGTGTGGACATCAGGACTGCCAGGGCAACCCGCCGGTTGTCCTCACGCAGCAGAATCAGTCCGAGAATACTCCACACCAGATAGGCATAGATGGCATTGTTGCGAAGCAGGATGCTGAACACAATGGCCAGAATCATCCGTCCGTTCTCACGGTTGTGTACTCCCAGACGCATTTTCTGATAGATCAGACAGAGCGAAAGGGCAAACATTCCGCTGAACAGCGTGTCCTTTGTGGCCGTACTGGCCATCAGCATATGGAGCGGATATACCGCAAAAAACAGATAAGCCGTCAGTGCTGTCCGAAACCCGCACTGTTCCTCAATCGACTGGGTGCACCGCACAAAGCAGCAGGCAAGAATCAGCATCTGCGTTAATGTATAAACGATTGCTCCGATATTCACCTGCCCGATCCATTTTCCCAGTCCGATAAAACCTCCAAGATACAGGGTATGGAGAAGCGGGTGGTGATCTGAATACAGTCCGGTGAAAAACTGTTTCAGCTGAAACGGCACATCATAGGCAAAGGTTCCAGGACAGAGAATCAGAAAAGCCGGCACATAACAGGCCCACAGACAAAGTGTCAGCAGTTTTCCGGAGGGAAGCTTCCCGGAATCTGGCTTCCCTTCAGACAGTTTTCTGCCCGGCTGGAGATGGAACAGAAAATACAGGCCCGCCGTCAATGGAAGCATGAGTGCAAGACTGATTTCAAGCGTCAGCAGAAAATTGAACGGCCTCCCCTGCTCATTCGGGATTCCCGCTGCCAGCAGAAGGGCAAACAGAAATGCCCCGCCCAGCAAAAAGACCGGACGTCTTGCAAACAGTTTTTTCATTCCATTCCTCCTCATTTCAAAAGCACTGTCTCTCTCCGGAGTATGCCCGTGTACAGTTTGATATAAAGAAACGCTGCCAATGACGCAGCGCTATTCTTCTTTATTCCCTTCACCCAGTTTTTCCATAATTGTCCGATAGATAAAGGACGCCTGTTTCGGCCAGCGTCTGCAGAAATTCACCGCCTGATTTTCATCTGCTGCAGTCAGCGAAAGATTGAAGATCTCGTTTCCCGTTTCAAGCAGTCTCAGCGTTACGGTATATCCGTTTTCATTGCGCACCCAGTCTGCCGGCATCTGCTGTTCATCCCGGTTTTTCCGCTTCCATTCTGCCGCATGCAGATCTACCTGGATCTTTGCGCTCGGCCAGATGTCTCCGGCAAACATCTCCAGGCTTTTCTTTCCATCCTCCGTCACATGCAGCAGTTTTCCTTCAAGGCATTTTTCCACCCGGACCATGTGAGCTTCTTTGAGTTCACCAAGAGATACGTAAAGTTGGAACTGTTCCATCAGAGAAAATGCATCATTGAAACGAACCAGCTGTTCCTCTGTACACCCTCCAATGTGGAAGAGCGTATACAGCAGCGTCAGTTTATCCCGATGCCCTTCCCGCTGTCCTCCGCCCATGATGATCACCCCTGTCAGGCTTCAGCAGATTCATCCCGTATAATATACGGTCTGATTTCTTCAAGAAGATCATTGCAGTTATCGCTGTAAATCGTCATTGTAATCGGTTTGGAGAGATCAATGGAAAAAATGCCCAGCAGAGACTTTGCATCCACTACATATCTGCCGGAACGCAAATCGATGTCATACGGATAGCGGCCGACAATATCCACAAATTTTTTCACGTCATCAGTCTTCATTGCAAGGCGAATCATCATAACCGTCATATGCTCTCTCCTCTCCTCATCCTCAAAACGGCTTCGGAATGTCAGAAAGCTTCTTTCTCCTCAACCGTTGTCCCACCGCTTTCAGACAACCCATGTGTATTATAAATAAATTCAGTCACTATTTCAAGTCTGCTGCCCAGTTTCCTGGCGCGTCCCTTCAAAAGACCTTTCATCCGCAAAAAAAGTTTTTTCAATTTTTTAAAAAAGGACTTGCTTTTTTCCGGAAACAGCAGTATACTACCGCATGTGTTCGGGGTCGTAGCTCAGCTGGCTAGAGCGCCACGTTGACATCGTGGAGGTCGTAGGTTCGAGCCCTATCGACCCCACCACAGACTGCAGTTTTCAGGACTGCAGTTTTTTATTTCTCATTCCTGAAAAAATTAAGCAATTTTATCTGGATTTTTATCCCTGTATTTGGTATAATTCCATCATTATTCTCGGCCGTTCCACCTTGCAGCTGCCTCAGCCCTTCTGGTTTCTCCCTCAAACAATTATCAAGAGGTGGTGTAAAATGCCCTTCAGTCTTATCATTTCGAATCCTGTCAGCAATCTGGAAATCCTTATTCGTGTTTTCGTCGCTCTTGTGATTGGTTCTGTCGTCGGCGTTGAGCGTGAATACAAAAACCGGCCTGCCGGACTTCGTACACACGTTCTCGTCTGTCTCGGTTCCTGTACGATTGCCCTGATTGAGACCATGTTCTCCGCTCAGCTGTCCATGGGTGCAGACAGTCACATCAATTACAGTTTCGGCAGACTTTGCGCTCAGGTAATCAGCGGCATCGGCTTTCTGGGCGCCGGCACGATCTTTACCTCCAACAATAAGAAAATTTCCGGACTGACAACAGCTGCCTCCCTCTGGAACACCGCCTGTCTCGGCCTTGCCGCCGGATACGGATATTACTGGATCGCACTCCTCGGATGCATTATGGTCATGATGACGCTGATGGTACTTCAGAAGGTCATCCCCGTGAACTCCAGCAAGCGCGTAGAAGTCCGGTTCATTCACCGGAATGAAACCATTGCCTTTATCAACAGTGTTTTCGAAAAGAACAACATTGAAGTCATGGATCTGGACTTTCACGTTGATCGCACTGGTGATCCTGAAAGCAATGATCCGAATGTCTACACGAACATTTACACGCTGCATCTGCCCAATGCGATGAACTATGCCGATCTGATCAACACCCTTTCCGCATTCCATAATATCCAGCTTGTCCGTACAACCAACACCTGAAAAAAGAAAAACCAGGCAGGCCTGGTTTTTCTTTTTTGCTGCTGTCCTTTCAGACCGTATCTGCCGCAGCAGGCAGCCTGAGTTCTGGAAAAACTACTCCTCAACTTCAAAGGTAGACGTATTGACTTTCATGCCGTCCCAGTAAAGATGAATGCTGTATGTTCCTGTCGGAATCTGCTCATTAAAGTTGTACAGATCATAGAAGAACTCCGGACCTGTAATTTCCCACCACAGCTCCTGATAGCCGCCGCTTACCCTGTCAAAAGTCACATCCACCGCACGCTCCACCGTCATGAATCCGTTCGGTGCTTCAAACACGAGGGTTACAAAGAACGTACGCGGTTTTGCAAGCTTGGGCATCTGCATATGATATTTTACGCCGTAGTAATTCGATCCATCCTTCAGGCCTTCCACGATTTTAGCCGCCGAGAGCTTATTCACTTTCTTGGGTTTCTGCGCGTTCTTCGGGAATTCTCTTTTTTCCAGCTTAATCTTGACCGAAGAATCTTTCAGCAGGCCGTCTGAAAAAGTCGGAGCGACCGGAACGGTGCAGCCGCTGCCGGCCAGTATCGAAAAAGATGAATCGGTAAGAAACACGACGTATGACTGTCCCGGGATGAGCTTGTCCGTCTGAATGGAATTTTCGCTGGTTTCACCCAGCAGCATCGTCTTCTGAGTAATGGAATCATTACTGCTTTCCAGTATCACCGCAACATTGACGGTTCCGCTGCCTTCCCAGGAAATGGTAGAAATTCCCTTTTCATATTTGACGCTGTCTGAAATGGAGTATTGGTTGTTTTCCGCAAAAACTGCCGATGCACAAAGGAATAAGAGGCATGTAAGGATCAGAACAAATCTTTTATTCATCATTATCACTTTTCCTCCCTGGTAGTATCGGTAGCAGCCCGGAGATTTCAGAGAAGATCTGAAAAATCCGGGCACACTGTGGAAATGCAGGAATGCCTTGCTTCATTCCATTAAAGCTTAAAGATGCCTGCCGCCTCCAGAACAATCAGAAGGAAGACAATTGCCAGCAGAACGTACACCACCCGGACGATGACATTCATCTGCCCTACGCTCAGATTCACGTGCTCGTACCATTCCATCTTTTTTCTGTGAATCTGTCTGGAAAAGGCGTCCATCTTCTTTTCCCGCTCTTTAAGTTCACGTTCACGGGCTTCAAGCGCACGTTCACGCTCTTCAAGCGTTTTTTCTTTTTCTGACATTACTTCTTGGCAATATACTTGCGGATATCAAGAGAGACTGCCAGGACGATGACCAGGCCCTGAACAACATAGTTGTAGTACGGGTTGACGCCCAGGAACTGAAGAATAATCTTCAGAAGCTCGAATACGAGAACACCGACCAGGATGCCGGGCACCGTTCCGATACCACCTGTCGTGGAAACACCGCCGATGGTGCAGCCTGCGATCGCTTCAAGTTCATAGCCCTGTCCCATGGAAGCAGAAGCACCGCCGGATTTTGCAGCGAGCAGATAACCGGCAATTGCGTACATAATACCGGCTGTTGCGTAAATACGGATCAGGGTACGTGTCGTATTGACGCCGGACACCTCTGCAGCAACCTCGTTGCCGCCGATCGCATACATATACTTGCCATGGCGCATCTTGTTATAGATGAACCAGAAAACCACACCGAATATAACAGCAACGAAGAACAGATACGGAAGATGGAATCCCCTTGTACTGCCGATACGTCCGTTGATCAGCGTCGTATACAGTCTCTGGAAGCCGCCGATCGGCTGCGCATCGGAGATCACCAGTGAAATACCATAGATAATCGTCTGTGTGCCCAGGGTTGCAATAAAGGGCGGCACATGAAGCTTGGTAACGATCAGACCGTTGATCAGACCCCAGATCAGGCCCATCGCAATAACGATGGCAAAGACAAGGAAAATGTTCATCTCGGGAACAAATTTCCAGAGACGGCCGTTGTAATCACCGCGCTGGCACAGAATGCCGGCAATAACCGCGGCAAAACCAACCTGACGGCCGGCGGAAAGGTCCGTTCCTTTGGTAATCAGACAGCCCGAAACACCCAGAGCGATCAGGAAACGGACGGCCGTGTTGCTGATCAGGTTGCTCAGGTTCGCCCAGGAAAAGAAATTATCCTTGATGAAGCCGACGACAATAGCGGCAATAATCAGCAGAAAAACAATCGGATTGCCTGTAATCGTCTTGATGATTTTTTTGCTGATATTCTCATTCGAAGCACTCTTCTGCATGACTCTTCCTCCCTTTTATTCAAACTGTGTGGCAAGCGCCATGATATTTTCCTGCGTTGCCTGCTGCCCATCGATAAAGCCGGTAACGCGTCCGTCACACATGACCATAATCCGGTCAGACATACCGATCAGCTCGCTCATCTCAGAGCTGATCATGATGATGCTCTTCCCTTCTCTGGCCAGTTCTTCGATGATGCAGTAGATTTCATATTTTGCACCGACATCGATACCGCGTGTCAGTTCATCCAGAATCAGAACATCCGGATCGTTTGCAAGCCATCTGCCTACCAGCACTTTCTGCTGATTTCCGCCGGAAAGCGATTTAATCTGAGTTTTGGAGGAAGGTGTCTTGATATTCATTTTTTCAACATTGTCCTGGACAAGCTTCTCAACCTTGGCTCCGTTGATTGCGAAACCGTAGTCCAGATACTTGCTCAGGGAGGAAATGGAAATGTTGTCAGCAACGCTGAGAACACCCATAATTCCGGAGCCGCGCCGGTCTTCGGTCAGCATGGCAATTCCCTGATCAATGGCATCCTTCGGACGGGCAATCCGAAGTTCCTTGCCCTTATAGAAGATTTGCCCGGTCGTATGGGAACGGATACCGAACAGACCTTCCATCAGCTCCGTCCGCTGTGCACCGACCAGTCCGCCGACGCCAAGGATTTCTCCCTTGCGGAGTTCAAAACTGACATTGCGGAAAGAACGCGGATTGATGGAGGTAAAGTTTTTCACCTCGAACACCACTTCGCCCGGCACATTCATGCGCTTCGGATACAGATTGGTCAATTCGCGTCCGACCATCTGGGTAATGATCTTATCCGTCGTCAGTTCTTTTGCTTCCCACGTTCCGATGTAACAGCCGTCACGCATGATGGTAACGTCATCGGAAATCCGGAGAATTTCATCCATCTTGTGGGAAATATAAACGATGGCAACGTTTTCCGCCTTCAGATCCTCAATGATGCGGAAAAGCGCATCTACCTCATTCGCAGTCAGAGATGAAGTCGGCTCGTCGAGGATGAGGACGCGGCAGTTTGCCGAAACTGCCTTGGCAATCTCAACAGACTGCATCTGGGAAACACTGAGCTCGCCGACCTTCTGCCGTGGATCAAAATGCATCCGCACCTTTTTGAGCAGTCCGGCGGTATCCTCATACATCTTCTTGTGATCAATCACCGGAATGAATCCAAGCAGCTTCTTCATCGGATACCGGCCGAGAAAAATGTTTTCACCGACCGTACGTGCCGGGATCGGCTGCAGTTCCTGATGCACCATGGCAATTCCCTTATGAAGTGCATCCATCGGGTCACTGACCGTAACCGGCTGGCCGTCGATTCTGATTTGGCCCTGGTCCATTTTGTAAATGCCGAACATACACTTCATCAGTGTCGATTTGCCGGCTCCGTTTTCACCCATGAGAGCATGAACCCTGCCAGGGCGAAGTTTCAATTGTGCATGATCCAGTGCTTTTACGCCGGGAAAAGGTTTGCTGACGTCGATCATTTCCAGAACGTATTCAGACATTGCAGCATGCCCTCCTTTCCATCTTCCCGTATACAGTGTTCCCGGCAGAGCTCACTTGTTTCTCCCCGTCAAAAACGACTGCAATAGGCAAAGATGGGTGGGCCACAAGAACCCACCCACCTTTCATTTCATGTCATATATGTGTCAGAAGATCCGATTACTTCGCGTCGACATAGGCCTTGTTGACCTTGACATAGTCAACCCAGTAGTAGTTGTCGATGTTCTCGCCCTTGAGGAGCTGGATAGCAACGTCAACAGCCTTATGGGACTGGCCGATGTGGTCGTTCAGAACGGTACCGGTCATTTCGCCGTCCTTAACGAGCTGGACAGCTTCTTCGAGGGCGTCAACGCCGAGGAGATAGATGTCCTCGCCAACCTTGCGGCCGGCAGTCTGGATAGCAGTGGCAGCGCCCAGAGCCATGGCGTCGTTGTTGCAGAACACAACCTCGACCTTGTCGCCATAGATGTTAAGCGCGTTCGCGCAGAGTTCCTGGCCCTTGGTCTGATCCCAGTTGCCAACCTGATCATCGAGGCACTCGACTTCGATGCCGGCATCCTTCAGAGCCTTGACGGAGAACTCGGTACGATACTGAGCATCGATGTTCTCAGGATCGCCTTCGATCATGATGTAGGAAACCTTGCCGTCGCCGTTGATGT
>CACXHF010000213.1 GCA_902767305.1 uncultured Eubacteriales bacterium | reverse complement strand
GGAACTGATAGCACTGGATTCTCATCCCTGATCACCTCCGGCGATACAGAAACCGCTGGGAATGAAAGTTCTGGATTCTCATCCCTGATCACCTCTGGTGACGCAAAAACCACCGGAACTGAAAGCGTTGCCCCTTCGTCCCTGATCACCTCGGGCGAAGGGACGGCAGACACAGCAGTAGACAGTTCTTCTCTTGTCGACGAGGAAAAGGGGATCAGTGACCTGCAATACGGCCGTTTTGATCTGAAAGTGGAAAGCAGTGAACCCGAACAGAAGACAGATAGAAATCATGAATATCGTGTTCTGCTGGACGAAGATCAGGTGGAAAACTTGGAATCAGCCGAGGGAATTCTCACCGTTCTTACAGTTGAGAATGGAAAAAAGGTTTATACGGATATCGGAACAAACCTTGATACAAGTATCGACTGGGAAAATGGAACTGTCTCAGCTTCCTTTGACGGCAGATGGATTCAGATTAACGGACAGCCTGCTACTGTCATGGAAACTGTTCAATCCAACGGCTTACGCTTTTTAATTGTACCTGCAGCACTAGACGGAGAGAACATTATCCTCGAATATGTTTTCCAACCGGGATCTGAACAAGGTCAGTTGAACAGAGTCATTGATTCTGGAAACTCCGACGGATACCGGGCACTCAGACTTCTCAATGTCAACGATGAGGATCAGATCTATCTGAGATATCAGTCTCACGTCTTTGAAGATGGACAGATGAAATCATTCGAAAGGAACAGCGGACTGATCCCCATTGCCGGATGTCGCTTTGCAGAAATCAAACCGATCAGCCACAATTGTTATATTTCCTTCCATCTGGAGGATATTTACGGGAACATATCATTTTCACCGATGTTCTCTGTAAAGTAAAGGTCATGCTCGTATTTTTTCACTTTACGAAAATGAAGACAGAGCCGGCTGACAACAGCCGGCTCTGTTTTTTTGTCAGGAAACGGAAACCTCAGGTTCTGCACTTGCGAAGAGTGCATCTCCATCATAGTCAACGGTCAGGATACTGCGCGGCTCAATGTCCTCAGCGATCAGTTTCTTAGCAATCAGCGTTTCAACGGTACGCTGCATGAAACGCTTGAGAGGACGTGCACCGTAAACAGGATCGTAGCCTTGCGCAACGATAAACGAGCGTGCAGCAGGGGTTAATGTCATGCTCAGCTGTTTATCTGCAAGACGACGGTTGAGGTCGGCAATCTGCAGATCTACAATGCGGTCAATCTCATTCCGGGTCAGCGGTTTGTAGAAGACAATTTCATCCAGACGATTCAGAAACTCCGGACGGAATTGACTCTTAAGCATATTCTCCACCTGCTCCCTAGCACCAGGACGGATATTACCATTTTCATCGATTCCCTCAAGAATGGCTGAGGAACCGAGATTGGAGGTCAGAATGATGATGGTATTCTTAAAGTCAACAGTTCTGCCCTGAGAATCGGTGATCCGGCCGTCATCAAGTACCTGAAGAAGAATGTTGAAAACATCCGGATGTGCCTTTTCAACCTCATCAAAAAGAACAACTGAATAGGGGCGACGACGGACGGCTTCCGTCAGCTGACCGCCTTCGTCATAACCGACATATCCCGGAGGAGCACCGATCAGACGGGAGACCGAGAATTTCTCCATGTACTCCGTCATATCGATACGAATCATGTTCTTTTCGTCGTCAAACAGTGCCTGTGCCAGAGCTTTTGCCAATTCGGTCTTGCCGACACCTGTGGGTCCGAGGAACATGAAAGAACCAATCGGGCGATTCGGATTCTGAATACCGGCTCTACTTCTCAGTATTGCCTCACAGACTTTTGTGACCGCCTCATCCTGACCGATTACCCGTTCATGCAGTGTATCATCCAAATGCAGGAGCTTCTCACGTTCACCTTCCATCAGCTTGGAAACCGGGATTCCAGTCCATCTTGCGATAATCTTGGCAATTTCCTCCTCGGTCACTTTATCACGAAGAAGGGAAGAGGAACCACTCTTTGCCTCCTCAGCATATTTTTCCTGCTCAGCCAATTCAGTCTGCAACTGAGGCAGCTTCCCATATTTCAGTTCTGCAGCTTTGTTAAGGTCATAGTTTCGCTCGGCAGCAGCAATTTCACCACCGATGCGTTCAATATCCTCACGAAGCTTCTGCACCTTCGCAATAGCGTTCTTTTCGTTCTCCCAGCGGGCACGCATCGAATTGAACTGATCCCGCATGTCTGCCAGTTCACGTTCAATGACAGAAAGACGTTCCCTTGACAGAGCATCCTCTTCTTTTTTCAGTGCAGCCTCCTCGATTTCATGCTGCATAATTCTGCGCCGGACATCGTCCAGTTCCTGCGGCATGGAATCCATTTCAGTACGAATGGTTGCACAAGCCTCGTCCACCAGGTCAATAGCCTTATCAGGCAGAAAACGGTCGGCGATATAACGGTTGGAGAGGACAGCCGCACTGATCAGGGCCTGATCCTGAATTTTGACCCCATGGTAAACCTCGTATCGTTCTTTCAGACCTCTAAGAATAGTGATCGTATCCTCAACTGTCGGCTCCGCAATCATGACCGGTTGGAACCGGCGCTCCAGTGCGGCATCCTTTTCAATGTATTTCCGGTATTCGTTCAGTGTAGTGGCACCAATGCAATGTAGCTCCCCGCGGGCAAGCATCGGCTTGAGCAGGTTGCCTGCATCCATGCTGCCTTCCGTCTTTCCGGCGCCTACGATGGTATGCAGCTCATCAATGAACAGAATGATCCGGCCTTCACTGGCTTTGATATCGTTGAGAACCGCCTTGAGTCGTTCCTCAAATTCACCTCGGAATTTGGCACCTGCAATCAGTGCACCCATATCAAGGGAAAAGATCGTCTTGTTCTTCAAACTGTCAGGAACATCTCCTGCAACAATTCTCTGAGCCAGTCCCTCGGCTATGGCAGTCTTTCCGACACCCGGTTCACCGATGAGAACCGGATTATTCTTGGTTTTCCTTGAAAGAATCCTGATTGTATTCCGGATCTCACTGTCACGACCGATGACCGGATCCAACTTGTTCTTTCTGGCCAGTTCAACCAGATCCTGACCGTACTTCTTGAGTGCATCATAAGTGGATTCCGGATCCTCGCTGGTTACTCTGGATGCGCCTCGGACACTTTGAAGTGCTTCAAGAAAATGCTTTTTATTTATATTGAAAGTTCTGAAAACAGTGGAAACCGCATTGTCCGCATTCTCCAGCAGTCCAATAAACAGATGCTCGACAGAAAGATATTCATCCCGCATCTGATGCATGGACTGCTCTGCACCAGCAATAGCCTTGGAAAGAGCAGGGGAAATGGACGACTGCTGATTGCTTCCGGAAATCTTCGGCAGGCGCATGATAGCGGCACTGACAGTATCATGAACTGCATTGGGATCAGTATTCATCTTTGAAAGAAGCTGGGGAATAAGTCCACCTTCCTGCTCAAGCAATGCCTGACAAAGGTGTATCTGCTCGATCTGCGGATTACCGAAACTGTTGGCAATCTGCTGAGCGCTCTGCAGAGCTTCAAGACTTTTCTGGGTGAAACGATTGTTATCCATACGATTCATCCTCCTTTATATATGGAACAAGGCTGGCATCTGGCGGGAATTCCCGAAAGTGCCTGCACCTTTTCTTCGTTTGACGCGGTCATTATATCATGGTCAAAGAAAGTCAGTAAATAGTAAATTTAGAAGAATTATCTGCATTTTATTGTGCAAAATAAATAAAAAGCAGGAATTGCCTGCTTTACTGGATAAGCGATAGAAGAGAAAGGGGAACCTGGTACTTGATATATCTCTGACGGCGGTCATTGTTCAGATAATACATGCCACGGGAACTCGGAACCATAACCCGGGCTGTCTTTCCAAGATAGGAGACGATTCCGTTCAGTGTCTGCCCATTATAAGGAAAAGAAACCCGACTTCCGACCGAGATACCGGTCTTCTGAGTGGTTTCCTTTGCAATAGTCGGAAGATCATGAGTATGCTTGTTATGCCCGAAGATTCCATGTGCAAAATACATGAATCGGCTTGAATGACCTGTAGTTCCAAAGTAAGCTACTTCGATTGCATGACACAACTCATGCTCAAATACGACCAGAAACGCCTCCTGAGGTGTCGCTACGGTCAGACCATTCAGTTCAAATGGTCCGTTTTTGAGTCGAAACAGAAAATCGGAAGACATCCGAATCTCTGCATCTGGATGAAGCTGGGGCGTCCTGGGATGAATAAACTTCCCGGCAGAACTCAGAAGTCTTGAACTGACGGTAACCTTTATACTGCGATAATGTGCGCCAAGCGCACCGTTCAGGAAAATTTCATCGTAAAGCTTCAGCATATTCTGAAGCGTAATAAACATGATGGAACGAACCGGAACGGCAGAAAAGCCCGGATCACTGGCAAGAAGTTTGGACAGAATATAATTTCGCTTCTTCTCAATCACCTGGACAGAATTCGAAGTAGAAAAGGGAAAAGATGACATGTATTCTCCTTAAGCCAAATTACAGTGTAAATTCAACGCGAACTGCTCGGCCGATAAAACGAATATCGGAAACACTCATATGCTCAGCACGCATTTCTCTGTCACCGCTCTGCAGAAGAATTCTGGTTTTATCAAAGATCTGAACTTTTCTGAGAACACGATGTGCGCCGTACTCAACCAGCATCACTGCACCATCCACTGGAATTTGCTGCGGAAGAATAAGAACGAGATCATCCCGTTCAATACGGAAAGCGTGCATTGAATCATCCGGCATTTTGAAATAAACAACTCTTTCCGGATTCGCACCTTCAATTTTTCCATCCTGGACAGGCAGCAGTCGGCGGTCAACCTGAATCCAGCCTGCATTCATGACAGGAACTGGTTTAAGAACGCTGGAAAGGGCATCCAGCCAGATGCCGCTCTGCTCTTCCTTTGAAACAGTTTTCGT
>CACXHF010000212.1 GCA_902767305.1 uncultured Eubacteriales bacterium | reverse complement strand
TCAGTATCCAAACGTCCCGCCAAGATCAAATATCGGTTTGGCTGCAGGATACAGGCTCTGGTACAGCCTGTAATTGCGTGCATAGATCTCCTGATTCTCTTTGCAGGGATACTGAACTGTTTCCGTGCGGATCACTGAAACAGCGTCTGCCAGATTATTAAACATCCCGCATCCGACACCGCCAACAAGTGCGGCTCCATACGCACCGCCTTCAGAAGCTGCCGAAACCGTTTTGACCGGCAGCCCGAAAATGTCTGCCTGCATCTGAAGCCAGAGCGGACTGGCCGCACCGCCGCCGGAGGAAACCGCTGCCTCCAGCGGCATCAGTTCCTGATAGATCCCGGCAATCTGTCTGAGGGAAAAGGTAATTCCTTCCATGACTGCACGGATCATATCCTCACGCGTCGTTGAAAGACTCATTCCATAGAAGATTCCGCGTGCATTCGGATCCGGATAGGGACAGCGTTCCCCGGAAAGATACGGCGCAAACAGAATTCCATGCGCCCCGGGTCCTGCCTGCTCTGCTTCGTGGTTCATCAGTTCATATACGTTCTGTCCTGTCCTTTTTGCCTCATGTACAAGGTCTCTGCAGAACATATCACGCACCCAGCGGTATGCTCCCCCTGCTGTCTGGGTTGCGCCAAAGCTTGTCCACAGTCCCGGTTCATTCCCGCAGAACATCTGCAGTTTTCCCTCCGGATTGGGTGTAAACGCATTGAAGCTCATGGACACATTCCCGGCAGTTCCAATCACGATTCCTATCGTTCCAGGGCTTACCAGACCGGAACCCACTGCCTGAATCACCGCATCTCCGCCGCCTGCATAACACGGAATACCTGCCGGAAGTCCGGTTATTTCCGCTGCCTCTTCCGTTACACTTCCGGCCTGTTCCGTTGATTCAAAAAAAAAAAAAAAAACGGAGCGCGGCAGATGAACCATCGAAATCAGCGATTCGCACCATTTTCTTGCCCTTGTATCAAAGAATCCCGTTCCGGAAGCCTCGGAAACATCTGTTGCAGGAACACCCGTGAGTTTAAAACGGATATAATCCTTGGGACAGAGGAATTTCACCATCGAATGAAAACTGTCCGGTTCTTCCTCTCTCAGCCAAAGCAGCTTCCCGCCCGTGTATCCGGTCAGCATGCAGTTATTCGTCAGGCCCAGCAGTCCCTGCAGTCCGCCGGCGGTCTTCGTAATGGACTCACACTGTTTCTGCGTCCGCTGATCACACCACAGAATCGCCGGCCGTATAACTTTTCCCTCCCGGTTCAGTGCCACAAGACCATGCATCTGTCCTGAAAAACTGATCCCGGCAATCTTCTGGGCAGAATCCTTTTCTTTTGAGAGCAGCTCCCGGATTCCCAGAACAGCTGCATTCCACCAGTCATCAGGATTCTGCTCTGCCCAGCCGGGTCTGGGGGTATACAGAGGGTAATCCTTCAGCGCCGAGGCCACCACGCGTCCCGTCGGATCCATCAGCAGACATTTTGCACCGGATGTCCCGATATCGATTCCAAGCACATACTTCATTCTATCTGTCCCCCTGTTCCGGCCATGACGTTTCCCCGTCAGACCGACTGTACCATAACGAAAAGCAGGCATCAATCATATCGGTTGATGCCTTCAGTTATCAATTTCAGTCAGGTTTCATGGAACTCATCAGGAAAAGCACCGCTCCGGATACAGACCGTCTTTTCCTGTCAGATCATCGTTCTCCGTTTACCATGCAGACAGTACCGGTCAGATCACAGAATGCCTCTCCTGTTCCATGAAATTCCTTTTACATGCGGATCAGTTCATACGAACGGCTGCCCAGCCCGATTTTCTCAGCATGTTCAAGGCAGGTTCTCCACTCTGATTCCGGAATGGAATTCTTGAACGGATCGTTCCAGTCAATGAAATCCGACTTCTTCATATTGTCAGCCAGCAGGCTGCGGGGCATCGGCGCTGCCGCCAGACAGGCATCCGCGCAGGCCTGATCCAGTGCCAGCGGATCATATGACGCAAACATTCCGATATCCGGCAGAATCGGTGCATCATTCTCGCTGTGACAATCGCAGTAAGGCGATACATCCAAAATGAGAGAGATATGGAAATTAGGCCGTCCGTCCAGTACTGCCTTTGTATATTCCGCCATTCTGGCGTTCAGCATGGCAACTGCGTTATCATTCTTAAACTTAATGGCATCAAAGTTGCATGCTCCCAGACAGCGCCCGCATCCTACGCAGTGCGTGTCATCCACATGCATCTTTCTGCTCTTCTCGTCAAAGACAAGGCCTCCATTGGCACATTCGCGCAGACAGCGTCTGCAGCCCCTGCAGGCTTCCTCCTCGATAACCGGACGCCCGTTTGTGTGCTGATCCGTCTTTCCGGCCCGGGAACCGCATCCCATACCGATATTCTTGATTGCACCGCCAAACCCTGCCATCTCGTGCCCTTTGAAATGCGTCAGGCTGATAAACACGTCTGCATCCATAATGGCACGGCCAATTCTGGCTTCTTTCACATATTCACCGCCGACGACCGGTACGCCCACATCGTCCGTTCCCTTCAGACCATCTCCGATCAGAATCGGGCAGCCTACCGTAAGAGGCGTAAAGCCATTCTCCCAGGCACACTGAAGATGTTCAAGCGCATTCTTCCGGCTTCCCGGATACATTGTATTGCAGTCAGTCAGAAACGGCTTTCCGCCCAGTTCCTTCACGACATCGACAACCGCCCTTGCGTAATTCGGGCGCAGATAGCTGATATTGCCGAGTTCGCCAAAGTGCATCTTGATCGCAACAAATTTGCCTTCCATCTCAATGTTCCCGATTCCGGCTTTCCGGATCAGTTTCTTAAGTTTTGTCGGCATGCTGTCGCCATTTGCAACGGTTCTGAAATCCGTAAAGTAAACTTTCGATTTTTCCATGGAGTCCTCCTGTCATGTCTCCAGATTGTAAAACCTTTATCTGAACAGCACCAGATCAGCCTATTTTCTGGACGCAATTGTCTCTGTATAATCCAGTGCTGCCCGAATCACCTTATCCATATCGTAATATCGATAATTCCCCAGTCTGCCGCCGAAAGAAACATTTTTTTCTTTCCCCGCCAGCTGTTCATATGCCCTGAACAGTTCCTGATTTCTTTCATCATTAACCGGATAGTAGGGTTCAAGTCCCAGGGACCACTCCTGACTGTATTCCCGGCTGATGACTGTCGTCGGCTGCGTTCCGAATTCAAAATGCTTATGTTCAATAATCCGTGTATAGGGCACCGAGCGTTCCGTATAGTTCACCACGGCATTCCCCTGATAGTTTTCTACCGGCAGCTCTTCCGTTTCAAAGCGGACACTCCTGTACTGAAGCGTTCCGAGAGAATAGCCGAAATATTCATCAATGCATCCGGTATAGATGATCTGACAGCCGCTCAGATCGTGCGTCTTTCTGTAGTCCGCATAATCAGTACCGAGCTGCACCTGAATCCGCCCGTCGTTCAGCATCCGTTCCACTATAGCGGTATAACCGCCAATCGGGATGCCCTGATAACGATCATTGAAATAGTTGTTATCATAGGTAAAGCGGCACGGAAGACGCTTAATGATAAAAGCCGGCAGCTCACTGCAGTCACGTCCCCACTGTTTTTCGGTATATCCTTTTATCAGTTTCCGGTAGATATCTGTCCCGACCAGGGAAAGTGCCTGTTCCTCCAGATTCCGGGGCTCTGTGATGCCGAGCTGTTCCACCTGCCCCCGGATGATCCGCTTTGCCTCCTCCGGGGTTCGTATTCCCCACATTTTTGCAAAAGTGTTCATATTGAACGGAAGATTGTACACCTCATCCTGATAAAAAGCTACCGGACTGTTGATATACTGATTAAACTCCGCAAACTGACAGATGTACTGCCACACCTCACGGTCACTGGTATGAAAAATGTGGGCGCCATAACGGTGTACGTTGATCCCATGAATGTTCTCTGTGTAAATATTCCCGGCAATATGATCACGCCTGTCGATGACCATACAGGTATACCCTTTTTCGGCGAGTTCATGTGCGCAGACCGCACCATACAGACCTGCACCGACAATCAGATAATCTGCCTGCATTTTTCTGCTCCTTTTCCGCCTGTTTAATTTTCTTCATCGCGTCCCGGCTTCTTTCCTGCCCCGGTAAATCAGTATGCAAGCAGCGACGGCCGCCAAAAGCGAGAGTCCTTCACAAAAACGCCAGAGAAGCGGTTCCTGATAATCACAGATTATTGTTCCGCTGAATCCCTCCGGCACTGAAATCATTACCTGCATGTTAGGTCCATCCGTCACATCAAGCTGTTTCCCAGCATCGCTTACCGCTTTCATATTTCCATAATTGACCTGTGGCAGCGTAATGGTTCCCGCATTCTGTGTCCGGCAGATCAGTTCGGTCCGCATACCGGTTCGGGAAAGGATCTCCGCTTCCGTCCCCTCTGATGCTTCGGCTTTTCCCGTAAACAGGGCTCCATCTGCACCACTCCGCCAGTATTCATAATTCATCGCGGCGGAATCAGAAATTTCCCCCATATCCCAGGCTTTTGTAATCGTCGCACCGGAAATGTACTGGCTGAAATAATCACAGGTTGACCAGCAGCAGAGTCCTAAAATCAGCACTGCCACTTCTGTTTTCCGACGCTGACAGACCGGCATCTGCAGCAGTTCCGACAGCAGTACGCTCAAAAAAACAATCGCCATACTCAGATAGCGCCACGGGAACTGCACCTGCGCAAGAATCCGGCCGATTCTTGTCCGCAATGCCAGAACATTCCATGGAAACAGATCGGATGACAGCCAGAGCATGAATACCGCCAGCAGCAGCGGCCGTACAATCCTCTTTCGTTCTTTTCCAAAATACAGTGCCGCAGCACCGGCAATAAATGTCAGCATCAGGACAGGTCCCGGTGTCAGAGCAAAGCGCACCCTTGCTTCTTCGACTGAATAACCGTCTATTTTTTCCGTAAAGGCAAAGAACTGTCCGAGAAATGCACCCAGAGGCTGTATCATATGGCGGTTTCCTCCGGAAAGCGCCCCACTGACAGCCACCTCAACAGAACGATACGTATCCAGAAACGGAACTGCAAAATAGGCGGCAGCAGCAACTGAGAGTACCGCCCCGGCACACAGAGTGACAACGCCCTGTTTTCTCACCACCGAAGGCAGATACAGAAGACAAACCAAAGCAAACGTAATCAGGGTCATTTCACCTGAGAGCATATGGTTGCAGATAATGCCTGCCAGGCCGACCGCAATCAGTGCACCGTCACGCAATGCCAGACGGAATGAAAACGAAGGACAGCGGACCAGTTCCCAGAATCCGAGCACAAGAACGGGATAGAAGATAAATGCACTCATCTCTCCAACCCCGGCACGTATGTACACATCATACAGACGGTAATTTGACAGAACATAGGCTGAGGAAACCAGCACAGCTGTCCAGTCGGATCCGGTGATCCGTCTGAAGCAGACAAACGATGAAAGAACCGTCAGATATGTTATCAGAAACAGATAAAACTTATAGGCACTGACCAGAGGAACGCCCATCATACGCATCAGTGCTGAGGGATAATACAGAATGTCTCCGTAATAAATCGACACGGGGTAACCATAGCCGCTGAACCAGGCCGGCTGGACACGGGATGGAATCTGTCCTGTACTCAGTGCACGCCAGAGTCCCTCAAGGCGCATGAAATGAAACCGCAGATCCTGTCCCAGTTGTATCCCCGGCATCAGCAGCGGCAGACAGGCAAAAAACAGGAGTGCATAAAACGCAAAAACGCTTTTCTTTCCCCAGGATTTTCTCTGAATCAGGTAGAAATCCATAAACAGCATGCAGATCAGACAGACTGCGCAGATCTGTCCCAGATCATTCCGGTTCTGCTCAATCCGGATTCCGGAAAGCCGGACATTCCCCTTTCCGCCGGTAACAAGTTCCAGAACCAGATTATCTATGCCCTCGTCAACGGAAAAATCGGTCTGGACCGTATGCAGAAGCGGATTCAGGCGGAGATTTCCTCCATGCACAAAAAAATGCATGCCCTCCGGCGCCGTCATGGTCAGATTTTCTTCTGCTTCACAGGAATAGTCCGCCCTGAGCGTATAGGTTCCTTTCGGAACACACAAAAAAGGGCTGGTCAGTCTGACAGAATTCCCTTTTTCAATCTCCCAGCCCTCTGCCCACTGTGCACGATCAGACGTCCATTCCGGAAAAAAGACATCCACCGATCTCATTTTCCCGTTCCGGGCAGCGAAAAAGACGCACAGCAATACAGCAAGCACCGCCGCCTCTGCCATCAGAATCCATCCCATTTTCCGGATGTGCATTGATTTTCCTTTCTTCGTCACTGCCTGATTTCCGCCCGTCTGCAGAAATCCGTTACAGTTCCTCCCTCAGATTCTTCAGTTCTTTTCCGGGCTTGAAAACAACCGTGCGCCTCTGTGCGATTTTCGAATACGTATCTGTCTGAGGATTGTACATTGACCGCTCTTCACGTTCCCGGATGTCAAAAGTCCCAAAGCGGTACAGCTGAACTTTTTCCCCGTCCGCGAGCCGGTCAAGAACAATCTCCACAAATGCATCCATGACTTCCTCAACATTTGCCTGGGACATTCCCACACGGTTGGCAATGGAGACACACAGTTCCGTCTTATTCATCTCTGTCTCCTTCTTTTCGGGCTTCGCTGTCCGTGCTCCCCTCTTTCAGCTGTTCCAGGTGAACAGCAAGATGTTCCCGCAGAGCAGATTCCGCATCCAGACCGCCGGCCTCCGCCATCACGCACAGCGACTTCAGGCAAAGTGCCAGACCGGTTTCCGTTAGAGGTGAAGCAGAGAGGATTTTCAGGATCTGTTCTCTGGCTGCCTCCGTGTCGAGCTTTTTCCCTGTTCCCTGACTTTCCCTTTTCAGCATTTTCTGCGTCTTAAGGAGTGTCGGCAGAGATTCAGGCAGTTCTTTTACCCGTTCATAGGTGCTTTGCTTTCCATGTTCTTTTTTCTTCGCTGACTCCCAGACATCCATGACTGCGTCCGGCGTATCCGCTCTCGCGGTTCCGAATACATGTTCATGTCTGGTAATCATTTTCCGGGTGATCGCACTGGTCACGTCGCGGTCCGTAAAATCGCGGTGCTCCGCTCCGATCTGCGCATTCAGAACAACCTGAAGGAGCACATCCCCCAGTTCATCTGCAATCTTCTCCGAGTCCTCTGTTCCCATGGCATCCGCTGCCTCGCACGCTTCCTCGATCATGTATCTGCGGAGCGTTCGATGCGTCTGTGCACGATCCCATGGACATCCGTCAGGCGAGCGAAGATAGGCAATTACTTTCACAAGATCTTCATAGCCTGCACGCTTTCGTTTCAATACATCAATTTCCGGAACAAATACCGCTGTCCTGTGGTCATATCCGGGCTGCCGGTCAAGGTCCATCAGCCGGATCAGCCGTACCTCAGGCGATTCCGTTCCGGCATTTTCAAGAAAAGCCACTTCCGTATCGTCCTCATACAGATCCGAAAGCCACAGCTTTACATCCGACGCCAGAATACGGTCATTGATTTCACAGATCACCTGCGGTTCCGCCTGAACGCGGCGTCCTTCAAGTGCCATCGCCGTATAAATGTGCACATTATCTGTGCAGAAATCTCCTCCCAGCGGTGCCGCCGCTGCAAGAACATTTGCTGACAGCGGAACGCCTCCCAGAATGCGGACCTGCACGGAATCCGGCAATGACTGAATCAGTTTTTTTACCGTTGCATCGCTGAGGGGATCCGAAACCGCATAGCACAGATCTCCTTCCTGTGCCTGCCGGATCAGATAATCCGACACGGCAAGGCACAGATCATCAAAGTCTTCGTACTGATCATACAGCGCGTCCAGCGTCTCAAACGAAATGCCCTCAAATACGGGGAGGTGAACTGCTCCATGCCGTTCCGTCCGCAGAATCACCCGCCCGGCCTTCCTCACGGCCTCACAGGCTCCCAGGGTCATCAGCGAGCCGTCATCCGGTCCGAGAGGGACAATCACAATTTCATTTTTCCTGTTCTGCATTGTTTGTATCCAGTACCTGCTCAATGATAAAACGCGGACGGCGTTTTGTTTCGTTGTAAATCTTTCCGATATATTCACCGACAATCCCAAGTCCAAGCAGCTGAATGCCGCCAAGCATCCAGATAGAAGCCATCAGGCTTGACCAGCCGGAGGTGGATTTTCCGGCAATCTTGGTGACGATCGCATAACCGAACATGATCAGGCTGCAAAGGAACACAATAATTCCTGCAAAGAAAACCAGACGTATCGGTTTGACGGAAAAAGAGGTCACTCCATCCGCAGCAAAAGCGATCATTTTTTTCAGCGGGTACTTGCTCTCCCCGGCAAACCGCTCCGCACGGGCATAGGTAACGGTTGTTGACGGATAACCGATTTGCGGAACAATTCCACGGAGGAACAGGTTGACCTCGGAAAACTGCATCAGTCCCTCAAGCGCCCGTCTGCTCATCAGACGGTAGTCTGCATGATTAAAAACGATGTCTACGCCCAGATGCTGCATGATTTTATAAAAACCCTCTGCAGTAAACCGCTTGAAAAAGGTATCGGTTTCTCTCTTGCTCCGTACTCCGTATACAATATCATACCCGTTATGATATTCATCGATCATCGCATCTACGGCGTTAATATCGTCCTGCAGATCCGCATCCATGGAAATCACCATGTCCGCCTTTGCAGCCGCGATACTGAGTCCCGCCAGAAGTGCATTCTGATGCCCACGGTTTCTGGACAGATTGACGCCGGAAAACGTATCCGGAGCTTCCTTATGATACTGCGCGATCAACGGCCACGTCTGATCCTTCGATCCGTCATTGACAAAAAGAATCCGGGAATCCGTGTCGATTTTCCCCTGTTTCTTCAATGCTTCCAGCTTTTCTCCCAGACGCCTGCTGGTCTCCGGCAAAACCGCCTCTTCTTTATAACAAGGTACTACAATATACAGTCTGTTGCTCATTGTCTGCCTTTCTTTTCCCGATTACATCGGACCGTTATATCCGTTTTTCTGTCCTGCATTCGGATTCAGCAGAACATCCCGCAGCTGAGCCAGGTCATTTGCCGCTTTTGACAGAGCTGCTGTTGCACCGCTCAGAATCTTGTCCGACTGCATGCAGGCCTGCGAATAGATCTGATCCGACTCTTTCTGTGCCTTGTCCCGGATCTCCATTGCAAAAGCATTGGCGCGACGGACGATTTCATTTTCACTGACCATCTCATTCTGCCTTTTCTGTGCATCCTGCAGGATCTGATCTGCCCGGGTCTGCGCGTCCGCCAGCAGGTTGTTGGCATCCTGATTTGCCAGTGCACGGAGTTCACGGTCATACTTGTCCGCCTCTGTCCGTTTCTCCTTGCCGTACCGGTCCGCGCTCTCCATCGCATTCACATAGTACTGATCCGCTGCGCTCCTGGTTTCATCAGACTTTTTTCTCGCAGTCTCAAGAATGTCATCCTGCTGTTCGATAATATGAATCGCTTCCTTCACCGTTCGCGGGAATCCGAGCCGCAGCTGTCCGATCAGATTATTGAGTTCTCCCTTATCCACAACCACCAGTGATTTGGAGAGAGGAATTCTCTTTCCCGCCTCAAGAATATCATTGATTTCCTGGATTACCTGAAAGATCTGATCCATGCTTTCATACACAACAGGATCCTTGCTTTCCTCCTGTTCAGGCTGCTGCGTTTCTTTCACGCGCAGATAGGAAGGCCGCCTTCCTTCTGTCGGTTCAGTCCGCTGAACGTTCTCAGCGGTTTCCGTAACCTGCTGAACTCTTCTTGTCGGGCGCTCGTTCTGCTGGTTTCTTTCTTCCATTTTTTTCCTCCCTCACCGGCATCCATCCCGGACTGCTTTATATATTTCCTCTGCCAACTCCGGGGGAACCAGTGCCTGTATATCCCCGTTAAAAGAAATGATCTGCCTTACCATACTGGACGAGATATATGCATACCGTTCATCTGCTGCAAGCATCAGGGTTTCGACTCCTCCAAGCATCCGGTTGGCCTGAGCCATGGAAAACTCCGAATCAAAATCCCCCAGAGGACGCAGACCCCGTATAACAGCATCCACTCCATGCTCTCTGGCACAGTCAATCAGAAGACCTGAATGAAATGTCACACGTACATTTCCAAGTTCTGCACAGGCACGGCGGATCATTTCCACCCGCTGTTCTGCCGGAATAAACGCATGCTTGTCCGGATTGATCATGACCGCCACAATCAGTTCATCACAAAGCCTGCATGCACGCCGGATCATATCCATATGCCCCAGCGTAATCGGATCAAAGCTTCCTGCATAGAGCAGTTTTCTCATTTTTCTTCCTCATTCCCGTTATACCGGATAAACGTGATTTCAGTATCCCCGTATTTTCTGATCTGTTCTGCGCGGAAAAGATCCCCCGCCTGCGGCGGGCATCCTTTCCGGTGTTCAACCAGAATCAGCGCCCCGTTCTGAAGCAGGCCGCGGCTGGCCAGAGTCCGGCAGATCTCCCCCGTCTCGGTCATCCGATAAGGCGGATCCAGAAAAACCAGATCAAAACATTCCCCTGTTTCTGCCATTTCCTCGATTGCCTGACGGTAGTCCCGCTGAATCAGTCTGCACGTTTCCCCGCACTGAACTGAGCGGATGTTTTTCCGGATCGCCTCACAGGCTGCCCGGTCTGAATCAACAAGCACCGCACCCGCCGCTCCGCGGCTGATGCTCTCCAGTGCAAGAGCACCTGTCCCCGCAAACAGATCAAGCACCCTCGCCCCGCTCACCTGAAACTGAAGAATGTTAAACAGGGACTCCCTTACATAATCCTGCGTCGGCCTCGTTTTCTGGCCGGCAGGTGCCACCAGCGTTCTGCCGCGGGCGTCTCCCGAAATAATCCGCATGTTTCCCCACTGCTTTCTCATTCGGCCTGCCAGCCCGGGACCGATGCCATTGCATGTTCGTCGGGCTCAGATCAGACGGTTTTTATCCGTTTTCCGGTCATTTCTCTGTCCGTAGTGAACCTCCGCACCGCTTCGCGTAAGTTCCTCCGCCAGACTCCGTTTCTGGGCCTTTTTCACAGCCACTTTTTTGGCCTTTTTCTGCTTTCTGGCCAGAATTGCCTGGCGTCTCGGGCCGCAGAGATATCCCACCACATAACCGGCCGGATATACAAGAAAAAAGAGCGGGAGAACACGGTCAATCAGAAGTCCCTGATGCAGCGGATCCGGAAAAATATTGACAAAAATCATTCCGAACACGCGCGCAATCAGCCGAATCCAGTCGACCGCCGCCATCGGAATACTCTGTGCGTATGCCCCCAGCGGAAGCATCACATCCGTACGGC
>CACXHF010000211.1 GCA_902767305.1 uncultured Eubacteriales bacterium | reverse complement strand
TCTGAAGACCGTCTCAGGCATGGGTCAGCTCAGCGAAATGTACTCCATTGACTTCCCCGAAGACATCTGTATCATCGGGCACAGCGGCTCCGGCGACGCGGACATCTCGAAGGCGAAGAAGCCGACCATGAAGATCGTCCCCGTCTTCCATGGCAAAACCGGCGGAGGCTATCTGACCCAGTTCTATCCGCATCTTGGCCCGGTAACCTATCTTGGCATTACACAGGACCGTGACGGCCACTTCAAGTTCGTCGTCGCTGAGGGCATCAACGAGGAAGGACCTATTTTCACCTTTGGCGATACCAATATGCGCACCCGTTTCACCTGCGGTGCACGGGAATTCTGCAATAAATGGAGCGAAGCCGGCCCGACCCATCACATGGCTGCGGCAAGCGGGCGTCATATTGATACCATTCTCAAGGTTGCAAAGATTTTCAACGTCCCGGTCGATGTGATCACAAGATAATCTGTTTTTCCGGCTGTTTTCTTCCTTAATCACATTCAGAAAAAGCGGAGCAGTCTGCCATCCGACTGCTCCGCTTTTTCTATATTCCTCTCCAGCCTGCCGGAATACGGCAGGCTGTTCCAATACCAGATGCATCAGTTTCGCCGCCGTTTCCCGGTTCAGCAGACAGAGACCGCCTGACTGCCATCTCAAAATGGCAGAGACTCCCTGAATTCATTCTGTTCAGACAGCTCAGTCCGTTCCCTCAACAGGCTTCACCGGCAGTTTTCCCTCCCGCTTCAGATCCTCCTCCGCAGGTTGTTCATCCCAGCAGCGCCACTGATTTCCGTAGACGTCCTCTGTTCTCGCTTTTGTAAAGCCGTCAAACGTCACAATTCCGGCTGCCTTTTCCCTGTCCACCGTCACCTTTACAAATTCAATGCCTCTGAAACCGATCCATTCCGCAATAATCGGTTCTGTTGAGGCGGTTACCTCGTCCAGCGTCAGCACTTTTGCCATTTCTGCTTTCCTCATTTCTCCAATCTCTCGTCCCTGCCAGCGTATTGTATCAGCTCTGACCAGTACTACCGTCCGGCTGCCGCCTTCTGTACCTTTGCCGGAAGCGGCCAGCCGCAGACCGAACACAATTCACTCTTCCCACTGTTAACAGTACCGCAATGAGAACACAAAACCTCACCAGGTCCAGGAATCTGTGCGGGTGCTTTTACTTTCGGCTGTTCTTTTTTATCCATTTTTTCACTCTCAGCCGGCTTTTCCCTGTCAGAAACCAGACGAAATCCGATTCCTGTCAGCCTTTGGAACAGCACAGCAGCTCCGATCAGTGAGAGAATCAGAACAATAAACCCAAGAAGCATATGTCCCATACGCCCGAGAATACCCAGAATAATCAGCCCGAGGAATACAATCCCCAGTGCCTTCAGCAGTTCAGAACGATTCTGCATCTTTTCTTCTCCTTTCATCCGGCCGCCTGCATTCAGGTGTTCCTTCTCTGCCGTTCTCATCAGTCGTCATTCTGTGCAAAGCAGAGATGAACGGCTTCATCGATCTGCTCATCAAATCTTGACACAGCCTGACAGCTGACCGCATCCTTCGGCCGCAGCATGTCAAAGGCATGCATATCTGTCTCATAAACGTCCAGATCCGCCCTGACACCAGCTTTTCTCAGCCGCTGAACGTATTCTTTCGTTTCGCAGTAGAACGGCTCTCCACTTCCGACAAATGTATAACAGGGAGGCAGTCCCCTGTAATCCGTCTCAAGAGAAGGCGAGGCATATTTTCCGACCTCCTCTGGTTTTCTGCCCCGAAGATACAGCCACCAGGCAAAATGATTGCCACGGGTATTCCAGACCCGCCCGTGATTGTTTCTGGAACTTTCCGTATCCCTGCAGCTGATCATCGGATACAGAGGAATCTGAAATGCAATGTTTACCTCACCTCTGTCTCTTGCCAGCAGACAGGCAGCAACTGCCAGCCCGCCGCCTGCACTCTCACCGCCCACCATGATCTGGTCTCTTCTGAACCCCAGTGATTCCGCATTCTTTTTCATGTACAGAAGTACCTGATATCCATCATCCAGTGCCGCCGGGTAAGGATTCAGCCAGGAAAGACGATACCCCGGGGAAAAGACCACAGCTCCGTGCCGACGAACCAGAGAAACAGCTCTGCCTGCATAAACCATTTCCTTGAACCCGGTCAGGTATCCGCCGCCATGAAACCAGAGAATACCGGGCGGGTTCTGTCTCCGTTCCTTTGGGGTGACGATAAGAACCGGAACCTTTCCAATCCGGATTCTGGAAACCTCCACGTCCGGCGGAGGATAAAACCATCTGCGCATCTTTTTCACCTCATGCCCTATAAAACCGCTTGTCCCGAAAGGGAACCGGATTCGCCTACATCCGGAGAAGCACTCCGGATAATTTCCTGACCGAAACCGTTCAAACCAGAGCAGCATTCATCAAGATGCAAAGAAACAGTTCGCAGCACAGGATGACCCCGCCCGTATACGCAGAAACAGCAGAATGATTTCGAAGGCTCAGCACAAACATCGCATCCCCGGCAGCACCAATGTTCAGGACAGTCAGCCTGTTTCCTGCCGTTCAGCGGCAGTTTTTCTGTCATTCCTGACAGGATTCGGCATCCCCGAATCTGCTTCTCCCGAAGCACAGACCGGGTACTCTCGAATTCCAGGAATCCCGGAGTGTGAACACATCTGGTTTTCTCTGTTTCTGACATCCTTTCATCCCCGTCCATGATAAGCCGGCTCTTTCTGTTCTCTGTAAAGGATACCATGCCAGCCCACGAAAAAGCAAGAATTACATTGCCTCTGTTCAGCTTCAGCAAAATGCGGCATGTCCGGATTTCGTATTTTCATGCTCCGCCTGACGAAATACACCAAAGCAAATCGACTCTGATCCTGTAAAGAAGCTGACCGATATCCGGATAAAATCCGGACAGGTTCATCCTGCTGCCGGCTTTTTTCTCCGAAAGGATGCTTTTTTTGGCAGGGCAGAATTGACATCATTGTTTTACTTTTCAAAATATGGTATTATGCCATCATAAACAGAAAACTGCGCAAATCCTGTATTTCCAAACGGGACATGTACTTTTTCTGTCAGCTGATATGCATGAAAGGAGATCATTGATGAAATACGATTTCAATTATACAAACTATCATGATTTTAACGTTATTTCGATCAATAAAATGGAGCCTCGTTCCTACTTCATCCCCTATCCCAGCCGTGCCGAGGCAGATGCCGTTTCTCCTCTTGAGAAACGTTACCGCTCTGAAAAAGTTCTTTCTCTGAACGGTGAATGGAATTTTGCATTCTACGCCAATCCAGCGGACCTTCCGGAGGAAATTCATACGGAAAAGCTTCCGTTCCGCAAAATTGACGTTCCGTCCTGCTGGCAGTTCAGAGGTTATGATCGTCCCTTTTATGTCAATCTCCGCTATCAGTTTCCCTATAACCCACCGGAAATTCCGACCACAGAAAAAGTCGGCCGTGTCTTTTCCTGGATTGGAAAGGATCAGGGCCTCAAACCCCGGATCAAGGACCCGGGTGAACAGTACAATTCCGTCGGCATCTACCAGCGGATCATCACGATCATGGAGCCAAAGAAGCACTATGTTCTCTCTTTCCTTGGTGTGGCCAGCTGCATGGATGTCTATCTGAACGGCCAGTTTATCGGCTATTCTGAGGGTTCTCATAATACCGCTGAATTCGATCTCACCGGAAAACTGACTGTCGGATCGAATGAACTTCTGGTTGTTGTCCACAGATGGTGCACCGGAACATACCTTGAGGACCAGGACATGTTCCGCAACAACGGCATTTTCAGAGACGTCCTGCTGCGCGTAAGCGAACCAACGGACCTGATTGAGATCAATGCAGTTACCCGCTATGACGGCACCACCTATGCCCTTGATCTGAGCGCAGATGCACTCACTTCCACCAGCATTACCTTTACACTGGATGGGCATGGAATTCATCGTCAGACGGCCGTCACCTCCGGAGTCCGCCATGCCAATATCTCCTTCGACGGGCTGGATGTCATCGAGTGGAGCGCTGAAAACCCCGTTCTCTATGATCTGTATTACGAAACGCCCACCTGCTGCATCCATGAGCGTATTGGGTTCCGCCGCGTCGAAATTCACGGAGATCTTTTCCTGGTCAATGGAAAACCGATCAAGTTCAAAGGTGTCAACCATCACGATACCAGTCCGAAAAACGGCTACACTCTGACACCGAAGGAAATCGAAAAAGATCTGCAGCTGTGCAAGGAATTTAATATCGATACCATCCGGACCTCCCACTATCCGCCGGACCCTCTTCTTCTTGAACTGGCCGATGAGATGGGCATCTATATCATCGATGAAAATGATCTGGAAACCCATGGAACATTTGCCCATCAGCTGCCACCAAGCTACAATTCCATCAGTCATGACAAAAAATGGGAGCCCCGTTATCTGGAGCGCATCGAGCGGCTCTATCACCGGGACAAACTCCATTCCAATACATCGATAATCATGTGGTCTCTGGGCAATGAAGCCGGCGGCTATGCCAACACAGATGCCATGTACGATTATCTGAAAGCCCATTCCTCTCTGCCCGTTCACTATGAGAGCGTCATTCACAGCAGCCGGGAAGCTTATGATGTCGGAAGCGAAATGTATCCGACTGTCAGCATGGTTCACGAAGTCGGTGAACACCGCCGCAACCAGAAAAGGCTCAATGACCGTCCCTATTTTCTCTGCGAATACGCCCATGCCATGGGCGTAGGTCCTGGCAACGTGGAAGCATACTGGAAGGAAATCTACTACTATAAAAATCTCATGGGAGGCTGCGTCTGGGAAATGTTTGACCATGCCGTCCTCCATGAAGACGGACATTACACATACGGCGGCGATCATGGCGAATGGGAGCACGACGGAAACTTCTGTGTAGACGGTCTGTTCTATCCTGACCGGACGCCTTCCACCGGTGCCCGCATCATCCGGTTCATTTACCGGCCAATCCGTGTCTCGCTCATTTCGGGCAGCACCTTTGAGATCTTCAATACTACCGCATTCTCAAATGCCAGCCGTTATACTCTTCACTTTGCCTGGAACGATGGCAGCGTACAGGATCTTCATATTGGTCTCGAACCGCTTTCAAAGATGGCTCTGCAGCTGAATCCCGGCCAGTCGGTAAATGGAATGTGCAGTGTTCTTGTCACCGTGATCGACAACACGACCGGCCGCACGGTCTCCGAGGAACAGATCATTCTCGACAGGGAATTACCTGTTCTCCCTGCCACCTGTCCTCTGCCGGACTACTTTGCCATTAACGATGGACATATCCAGCTGAATCTGCCGGATGGACAGGTACTGAGTGAAACTGCACCATACACCATTCTCTTCCGCGCTGCCACCGACAACGATTCCAACCTCAAATTCCAGAATACCATGAAGCCCTATTATGCACAGAAAGAGCGTATTCTTTCCGTGGAAGAGATAGAAAACGGCGTGCGTGTCACCACAAAGGTCAGTAACCGCCGGGCACGGTTTACCGTTACGGATACCTATCAGGGAACCGCAGACGGCATTCTGGTCACCAGCCGTCTGAGTAAGCTCTCCGGCACCGGAACGATTCCCCGTTTCGGCAAATGTTACTGTCTCAGTGAGTCATTCGATCACGTGGTCTACTCCGGCCGCTGCGGGGAATCCTACTGCGATATGAAAGAGCAGTTCCCGGTATGTGAGGTTGACTGCCATGTCCGCGATATGACCGAACCGAACATCCGCCCGCAGGAGAGCGGCAACCGCTGTGACTGTGACCGGGCAGCCGTTGACAACGGCTCCGTCCGCGTACAGTTCACCGCAATTGAGAAGCCCTTTGAACTGGGCATCAAGCCGTATACCGATCTGGCACTCACGAAAATGACACACCGGGAAGAAGAGAACCGCACCGGTACCTACGTCACTATTCAGGCATTCCAGCAGGGCATCGGCACCGGTTCCTGCGGTCCTGCAACAGCACCGGAATATACCTTCTCCTCGGATCAGAACTATGAATTCTCTTTCCTGATTTCCGTCAAGTCTCTGTAAAACTCTGCTGTTTCCGTCAGACAATTGAGTAGGAGGGGGGTAACTCCCTCTCTCCTCTCACCGCACCATGCGTACCGTTCGGCACACGGCGCGTACAATATAATCAGAGATTAGCTTACGATGGGTGGACTAATGTCCATGTCTTGCAAGCTTTACAGCTCTCTGACTCCCGTTTCTCCAGTCTCCGGCTGATCAGCACTCTGCACTCCTGCATACTCTTTGAATTTCGTACTGTCCCTTTGCAGGCAGCCGCTGTTCCCGGCGTTTTTGCGTTCTTCATGCTACTCTCCTTTCTCCGTTTACTCCGGCTGCATTGCTTTGCCCTTTCCATTGCTGGTACTACGGCCTCATCTGACTCCTGCGCGTTCAGCGTGGCTTCCTTTCTATGGCCACGGTTACCTTTTTTCAAGGCGTTCCGCACAGCCCCTGGTATCTCACGTTTCTTTCCCTCCATCTGCCTGCCACATCTGCCACGCATGATTCCTGCATTGGGCTTCGACTTGTATGGCAGCCTTCCCCTCATGCGTGCCCTTATGTGATTTCTATTCGTCAGGCCAGAGATTTGCTCTTGGTTAGTCTGTTCCCACATCCGGCTTCTTTCGGATTCCACCTCACGGTGGACACCCTTGCCTTCGGCTATGCCCTTCCCACTACCGGCAGGTTCGGGACTTTCACCCATTATAAGTTGCGCCGCCGGACACACCAGAAAATCAGCCGTTCCAGAACATGGAACGGCTGATTTTCCTATTGCCAGTCTTAACACTCCTCAATGAACATTCCTGTCAGTCTGGGCACCTGAAAGCGGCCGGTAAACAGATCACACTTGCACAGAAAGGAATAGAACACATGCCGCCCCTGGCCGCTCAGGGATTCATAATTTCCCTGACCCTTGGACAGAATGACATCCGCCTCATCCAATGCTGCCTGCCCTTCGGCACTCAGCATCCCGGTCACAGTGCCGGCAATCGCCTTTCCGTTCGAGACCACACGACAGACCTGATCCAGTCCTGTATAAGCAGCATCCTCTGCCGTAGCATCATTGAGCACCTCTCCACCGCGCACCATGACAGTCATCTCAAGTGACGGATACTTCTTCCGCAGCTGATCAATGAACAGTCTGTCCAGTACAATTTCCCCACAGTTATCCGCCAGAAGAAGAAACTTCCGGGCACTGCGGCATGCCTCCATGAACGCATGATAGGTTTTCCAGTCTGCCTCACTGAAACAGAACTGATCCAGCAGTGTAAGAAGCGTGTCCTCATTCACCGTATTCATTGCCCCGAAATCAATATAATTTCCTGCCCGGGCATATGCCAGTGCCGCTGCAAGCGGATCTGAAGCTGCCTCTATCTTCGACCTCAGCCGCGCCTCCATAGCCAGCATCAGATCGTTGTACTTCTTTTTCACTGCGCTGTAAGACGCAGCCGGTCCAAAGCGCCGCTCATATACCTGATTGAACCGGTAAACCAACAGGGGTGACGGATCATTTTCCCCACGGTTCTCGATTATTCCGCGTATCTCTTTCAGGTATTCCGGATCCGCGCAGCGATGTTCCTGCTTATCATACAGACATGCTGCACATCCTTCCGTTACTTTCATTCTTTACTTCCTTCCTGACCTTTGTCGCCGTTTTAGACCACGAACACCCTCATTCAATAACTCTGCGTCCTTTCCAGCGGCCGCTGTAGAACCGGACAACATCCAGCACCGCCTTAATGCTCCAGTCGAGAACCATCGCCAGGGCAATCCCGATTACCCCAAGGCCAAGAGTTCTGGCCAGCAGAAACGAGAGCAGCGTACGGCAGACAACCGTTGCAAAAATGGAAGCCCACATGGTAAACCGGATATCGCCGGCAGCCCGCAGGCAAAAGGACAGCGGTCCCGAAAACGGCTGAACGAAGGCGGCAAACAGGTTATGTATAGCCACAACAATCAGAATCAGCCGCTTGGTTTCGGAGGAGAGATCATAGAGCGGAAGCAGTACGGGGGTCAGCAGCATCACGGCTGCGTTCCACAGAAATGAAAGAACGATCGAGAGCCGGACCATCTTCCGCATATACCATGCAGCTGCCTCCGTATCCCCCGCCCCCGTGCACTGACCAATCACCGTAATACAGACGGTCGAAGCCGCGACATTCATGGTAGCTGCCAGTGACCATATCGTCTGTGCCGTCGTATTTGCAGCAATCTGTGACGTTCCAAACGTCGCAATCAGCATGCCAAGGACTACTTTTGAAACCTGGAACAATACATTTTCAATGGAATTGGGAATGGCTACACCAAGAATCCGGCGGACCATCTCTGCGTTTGGACGAACCATGTCCACCGCCGTCACGAAAACCTCCTGCTTCCGGTTAAAGCAGCATCCCGTCATCACCACACCCGCAACGGTCCAGGACAATACCGTAGGCCAGGCCACACCTGCAGCACCTGCATGAAAGACGAAAATACCAACGGCATTGCCGACCACATTGATCAGGTTTGCCATTATGGAAATTCGCATGGTGATATTCGTCTTTCCCATCGTTCTGTACAGCGCTGCTCCAGCATTATACATGGCATTAGCGGGGAAGGACAGGGACACAATCCAAAGATAGGTCCTGCAAGCCTCAAGTGTCTCCGGCGCTGTTGTCGGATACATTGCCTTCAGCATCCGTGAACCAGACACAAGCACGACGGTCATACAGATCAGTGACAGAATGCCGGCAATATGAAAAATCTGCGCTGAGGACAGGTTTGCCTTTCTCCGGTCTTCGTTTCCAATATACTGTGAGACAACAACAGATCCGCCGGATGCAATCGCCGTGAACAGGTAGATGAAAACGGTATAGATCATATTGTCAAGACCGACTCCGGCTACCACCGCCTCTCCGGCATAGCTTACCATCATGGTATCCGCCAGACCTACCACCATCTGAAGAAGCTGTTCAATGACCAGAGGAACAATCATTTTCTTCATCTGCTCATTTGAAAATCTCTGCCGCTCGGCAGCAAGAAGTGGTCTTGGTTCGATCAGCCGGTTAATCTTCCCCTTCCATGACATCAGGCAGAATCACCTCTTCATTTCATTATTGTTCCGGACGAAATACCGTGCATAAAACATTACAGACAGTCCGGTCGCGATTGTCCAGCCTACCGGCCAGGCTGTCCAGATTCCGGTTGCCCCCAGTTCAGTCCCGGAAAGGACTACAGCCAGTAAAACACGCAGAATCAGGTCTGTAAATGTTGCAATCATAAACGCCTTCATGTATCCGGCCCCTCGAAGAACTCCATCCGCCGCCAGTTTAACGGATATCACAAAGTAAAACGGCGAAAGAATACGCAGGAATATGATTCCGGTCTGCACAGCCGTTTCTGTCGGAGTTTCCATAAAGAAACGGATAAACATCTCGCCCCTGAAAAAATACAGCAGGAAAAACGGAACCGACAGCATCCAGACCATTCCAATACCGGCACGAAGGCCTTCCCGCACCCGTTCGCGTTTTCCCGCACCGATATTCTGTGCTGTATAATTGGAGATGCCATTCGCCAGCGTTGTAAAAGATGTAATGACCAGATTGTTCAGCTTCACGGACGCTGCATAGCCTGCAATTACCCCCGGTCCGAATCCGTTGATGACGCCCTGGATCACCAGATTTCCCACTGAGATAAAGCTCTGCTGCAGCGTGCTTGGCAGCGCAACAGCAGCGATATTGGAAAAAATGGAGAACGAGAAAAGTTCTCCTCTCCCTGTTCCTGCTGTCAGACCCGAAAGTCCTCTCAGAATGACAATTACCGCCAGAACGCAGCTGATCCCCTGACAGATCAGCGTTGCAAAGGCAACGCCTGCAACACCCATATGAAAACCGGCAACAAAGCCAATGTCCATCAGAATGTTAGCTGTTGAGGAGCAGACCAGGAAGATAAATGGCGTACGTGAATCACCCATTGCCGAGAAAATTCCATTCGACACATTGTAAAAGAACATGAATGGCAGTCCCAGAATGTAGATATTCAGATACAGCGCCGAATCGGCCATCAGGACATCCGGTGTTTTGAGCAGTTCCAGCATTTTTTCTGATGTTATCAGTCCGAACAGCATCAGCACCATACAAACAGTCCCCGTCATAATAAACGCTGTCGATACGGCAGTTCGGACCTGCCGGTAATCTTTTGCACCGAACAGCCTTGCAACTGTCACAGAGCATCCGATATTGCAGCCAAATGCAAAGGCGATAAAGATCAGGGTTATCTCATAACTGTTTCCTACTGCCGCCAGTGCATTCTCACCGATAAATTTTCCTGCAACCAGACTGTCCGCTATGTTGTAGAGCTGCTGAAAAATCACGCTCCCAAAGAGCGGCAGACAGAATTTCCACAGAATCGCAGCCGGTTTCCCGACTGTCAAATCTCTGTTCAACGCATTCGCTTCCTCTCTAGTTTACCATCAGGGCATTATACGTTTTCACGACAGTTTTGAAAAGCATTTTTTCAGATTTCCAGTTCCTCCGGCCTTCCCTCTGTCCTCTGTCTGCCGGCAGTATCTGGCAGAATGCTTCTGAACGCCCCTCCCACCGGTGCACCGCTGCCCTGTTTTTCTCCGATATACATGAAAAGGCCTCCGTCCGCAGACAGAGGTTTTTGCGTTACACATCTACTTTCAGATAGCGTTTAAGTTCCACGATATACTGTTCGCACATATGACTCAGAATACTGTTCTTTTTCGTAATGTACCCGATTTCCATCAGGCTGTTCGGATTTTCCTCATCCGCCTGGTAGGGAACCGCGATATAATCGCTCCCGTTCAGTTCCTCGCAGATGATTCCCGAGCAGAGTGTGTATCCGTTCAGGCCGACCATGAGGTTGAGTATCGTTGCCCTGTCGCAGCATTTAATGATTCTGGGATAATCATTGGTTGCAAGAATTTCCTCTGCCAGATAGAAGTTGCTTTCCTCTCCCTGTTCAAAGGACAGACAGGGATAGGGTGCCAGATCATCAAAAGTAATCGCCGCACGCTCTGCCAGCGGGTGTCCTTTCCACAGATAAACATACGCATTGCAGTCAATCAGATGATGGAATTCCAGTCCGTTTCCGTTGATCATCTTGGTCAGAACTTTTCGGTTAAAATCTCCCAGATACAGAATCCCGATTTCACTGCGTGAGGAAATCACGTCATCGATTACCTGCTTGGTCCGGGTTTCCCGTATGGCAAATTCGTATTCAGCCACATCATAGGCGCGTGTCAGATCGACAAACGCTTTGACCGCAAAAGAATAGTGCTGCGTCGAAACAGCAAATTTCTGCCGGTGCATTCCCTGCTTGCCGTAAGCCTCCAGAAGATTCTGATACTGCGTCATGACCGATCTTGCATATGGAAGAAAACTGGCGCCATCCGCTGTCAGTGTTGCCCCTTTCCCGCCCCGGTTAAACAGAACAACCCCCAGTTCCTTTTCAAGTTCATGCACTGCACTGCTGAGAGAAGGCTGCGCAATGTACAGCTTTTCAGCTGCCCGGTTAAAAGATCCCGCCTCGGATATGGTGATTACATAATTCATCTGTTGCAATGTCACGTTTTTTCCCTCCTGTCAGTCTCCGGTATTTTCCGAATTCAGGAACTGCTTTTCCCTGATCAGGCTCCGGACTTCTTTCTGCGGACCCTTCCTGTCCTGATGGTTGCTGCGTAAGCGCTGTTGCAAAGTCCCAGGACTGCCGAAAGAATAAACAGTGTTTCAATCCCGAGTGTCTGCCAGATCCATCCGCCAAACAGAGCAATCAGGATCGTAATCAGATGATTGACGGAAACACCGGTCGAAATCGTTGCTCTGACTTCATCCTGACTGTCCGAAAGGTCCTGAACATAGACATTGGAAGCCATGGACGCCAGAGAAATGATGGAATCCAGAATATAATTACAGCAGCAGATCACGAACGCCACATTCATTGGAAACAGATGGTGGGCAAATCCGTAGAAAAAGCAGACCACTACCAGAATCAGCGTGTCCATGATCATCACAATCCGATAACCGAACCGGTCTATGATTCTTCCAACCAGTGGTGCCGCCAGAAATGTGCAGATCGATGAAATAGCAAACAGAATGCTGATAATCATCGCGTTGGCTCCGTAAAAAAGGATCAGCACATACGGGCCAAACGTAAAAAAGATCTGCTTCCGGGCACCATAGAAAACTTCCAGCATGTAATACTTGCTGTATTTCCGTCGAAAATAGAACCTGCGCCGGGCCGAGTCTGTCTCACTCCTGCCGTGCATCTTCAGTGCCGACAATGTTCCCAGTGCGATAATCCCTGTACTGAGTGCAAACATGAGACGAAAAAGACCTTCCGACCCGGGTCTGACCATAAATACGGCAATCACTACCAGATACCCGACCAGTGTACCGATCTGATTGACAGAACTCTGCAGTCCCAGGACCGCACCTCCCCGTCCGGGCTTCGCATACTGAAGGGACAGCGTATTTTTCATCCCCAGTTGTATGTGTTCCCCCAGAGAATGCACAGCAATAGCCAGAATCACCCAGACACGTGTAGCAGGGACAAAGGACAACATTCCCATTCCTGCAAGCATGATAACAGCACCGATTTTGTAGATCGATTCCGCTGAAAAGGTATACAGAACAGCCAGAATGAGCACCAGAAGCAGTCCGGGCAGTTCACGGAAGAACTCAGATACGCCTTTGTCAAAGGACGACATGGAAACTGTCTCCGCCAGAAAGTTGTCAATGACCCCCTTATACATGCCATATGACAGACCGAATGTGATCAGGGAAAGAAAAAATACCTTGTAATTCGACTCGCTCCTGAATACATCTGACAGTTTTTTCATCATACCATTATCCTCCCGCTCTGTGCTGTACATCCAGCCGGTTCATGCTGCATCAGTTTGCGATTATACTATAAAACCAACCTCAATTCCAATCAATTAACTGTCGTTTCTGGCAATTACCGCTTATTTTCTGTCCAGACATCCGCCGCTCTCTTTTAACACCAAATGTACAGTGCAATGCCTCCCAGGATCAGGCTGCGGCGGCGGAACATCTGCCACAGCCTGATCCTGGGCATTTTTATGAATATGCAAAAAGCCTGCACATTCGTGCAGGCTTTTTCACTGTAGTACCAGCTTACAGTCCCTTTATGCTGTCAGTCAGCATCTTTACTGACAGACGGATGGACGGATCTTCGCGAAGTTCCAGCATCTGTTCATCCACATCTGCATCCCCGTACACCGCGCCAAGCTCCTCATTCTCTTTCTGCAGTCTTTCCAGTTCCTCTGCAGCTATTGCAGCTTTTTCACGGAAAAGAACCTGCTCTGATTCATTCAGCGAATCCATAGCCCCCCGCAGAGCACTTTCGTATGCATTTCTGTCCATGTTCCAAAGGAGGTTTACGCTGCAGAATGAATAGATATCCCGTACAAGTTCTGCCAGTTTCAATGATGATCCAGCTGTCCCGGTTTCGAGCATCAGGACAGGCTTCAGTATATCCCCTGCTGCTTCCTCTGCCGAAAACACAGGGGTTTTCTCGCGTCTGAACACCATTTTTCCGGCATCTTCCATATAGGAATCCTTCCATGTCAGTGTTCCATCTGCTCCAAGCATAAATTCACCGATACCATTGTCCTCCAGAATACCGGTTTCATCCACATCCAGTTCACCGCTGCCCGTGAATGTATAATTTGCAGCCAGTCCATTTGTATACTGCAAAGTCCCTGCCGGGCCCACCGTTCCTGTCATATGATAATTCCACATGACCGTTGCAGATGACGACCAATTCATATTCATCATGAATCCGTTCTCTCTGGCCTCTTCTCCCATAAGATCGTCTTCCCAGCAGACATCCTGCGGAAGAATCACCAGCTCCTCGCGATCATAGTTCGGATCGACCCAGATACCTGCATAGTTTGCTGAGACTCTTTCCGTCTGAGTTTCCGACAACGCATTTGAAAACATCGCCGAAATCAGAACCACCATGCACAATAACACGATTCCTTTTTTCATATATTCTTTCCTCTCTGATAGTTCAGTTCTGAAACTGTCGAATTTTCATCCATCTCCACGTTATCTCTGGGATAAATGGAGCGCTTCCTTATTCAAATCAACCCCATTTTATTATACGAAGTACTCTGCAGTGTGACACTTGAGCACACTGCCAAAATTTCCAAACACTCTTGACAGCATTCCGCATGAGCATCTATAATGTGAACACTGTTCCGGAAACGTGTTCCGAATATTGACGATTCTCCCGGAGGCATCCATGAACGAAAAAGAAAGAACCCCTACCAGAAGCAAAAATTTCGATGCGGATATCATTCTTGGTCCCGATGCATCCATCGGCGACAAGGTAAAAGCATTGCGTCTTTCAAAGAAGATGACACTGACTTCTCTCGCCCGGGCCAGCGGCCTTTCCGACCGTGCCATCCGGTACATCGAAAACAATGAACGTACGCCCGGAGCCGGAGCCATACGCCAGCTGGCGGACGCGCTTGAAGTCCGCCCGGATTTCTTTATGGACGCATCCCTGCTTGATCAGGAACTGCACAAAGAGGAATTTCTCCGTCAGGCAAAAGAAAAGTATGGTTCCCGGGGGATGGCACAGGCCCGATACCTGATCGAACAGGCGCAGGCACTTTACGCCGGCGGCGAACTTTCCGAAGAAGACCGGGAAGTTTTCCGTTCTGAGATGGAAGCTATCTTCTGGGATTCTCAGGAAGAAGCGAAGAAATTCGTTCCAAAGAAATACCGGAAGAACTGACCGGGTCTGTCCCACGCCGGGCGGAATCCGTCCGTTTCCTCGGTACACAATCCGTATGCTGATCCGGGCCTCTGTCGTCCGGGCAAACTGAAGGGGGAATTACCGTTTGATGTACCAGGCTGTCCGAATGGCCGAACAGGCCGTCAAAGAGTACGGCACCAGAGATCCGTTTGAAATTATTGAAGCAAGAAAGATTCGGCTTCGCTTCTTCTCCGCCGCCAGTCTTCTCGGCTATTTTAAAGTTTTCAAGCGGACACAGTACATTGGTCTCAACCAGAACGCCGGAGAGGAACAGCAGCGAACCGGAGCAGGGCATGAGCTCGGTCATTCCTATCTCGATTATACCCTTGCCTCCCGGGGCTGCGAATTTCGCGATACGTTTCTGTACACCGTTTCCAACGGCCGGCTTGAAAGAAATGCCAACCTGTTTGATGCCGAATTGCTCATTCCGGACGAAAGCATCCTGGATGACCTCTGTCATGATGCTTATCTCAAAACCGTCCGTCATATTCATGAAAATATCGACAGATACCACAGTCCCCGCGCCCGGTTTGATTTCGAGCAGGAACAGATGCGGCAGTTTTACGATGAGCATGAAATTGCTTCTCTCGAAGAGATGGCCGTAAAATGCCGCGTCGATATTGAGCTCATTCGTTTCAAACTGCAGGCACTGGCCTGCAAGGGATTTGAACTGCCGAACATTCCGGAAACCCGAAATGATTTCCTCAGACACTGGCAGAACTGATTCAGTGGCAAGCATAATCTGTGCACGCCTTGTCTTGCCTGGTGTCCACAGATTTCGGAGGTCTCCATGATCTATCTCTGCATTGATCTCAAATCCTATTATGCCTCCGTTGAATGCGTATCCCGGGGTCTTGATCCCCTCCAGGCCAATCTGCTGGTTGCAGATGAATCCCGGTCGGAGCAGACTATCTGTCTGGCGGTTTCTCCAAGTCTGAAAGCAAAAGGTGTCCCCAGCCGTCCCCGGCTCTTTGAAGCCAGACAGGCCATTCAGGCCTACGAGCATCTGAAACACACACACATTGATTACCTGATCGCCATTCCCCGGATGGCAGAATATGAGCGTACCTCTGCCCTCATTTATTCCATCTACCTGCGTTTTGTAGCTCCGGAGGATATCCACGTCTATTCCATTGACGAGTGCTTCATTGACTGTACCCCTTATCTGCATCGATATGAAAAAAAAGCCGGCCTGAGCGACTCCGACCCTGCCCACATCATGGCCATGGATATTATCCGGACCGTTCTCAGAGAAACAGGCATTACAGCGACTGCCGGCATCGGAACAAATCTGTATCTGGCTAAAGTCGCCATGGATATCGTGGCCAAGAAAGCCACGCCGGATGCAGACGGTGTCCGGATCGCCGCACTCGATGAGGACAGTTACAAATTTCTCCTGTGGGATCACCGTCCACTGACTGATTTCTGGCAGATCGGTCCAGGAAAATCGAACCGCCTGCTCAAAGGATGCATGTTTACCATGGGTGACGTTGCCCGCAGAAGTCTGACCGATCAGGAATGGTTCTACAAGGTTTTCGGTATAGATGCCGAAATCCTCATTGATCACGCCTGGGGAATCGAGCCGGTCACCATGGCTGACATCAAAAACTACCGCTCGGAAAATCACAGTCTCTCAAGCGGTCAGGTTCTCCCGCGTCCGTATCTATTTGACGAGGCACGCCTTGTGCTGAGCGAAATGATCGACATGCTCTGTGCGGAAATGCTCTCGGAAAATGTCTCCTCAAAGACATTCACCTGGTGGGTCAGTTACGATTATAAATCGCTCGAACACTGTCCGGACTATACCGGTCCTGTATCCATTGATTTCTACGGACGTCTCCATCCCTGTCACAGCGGAGGTACCATCCGTCTTCCGGACAAGACCAATGTCTCCGCGGATGTTGAACCGTCTGTTCTGAAGCAGTTTGATGCCGTTGTCCACCACCGCCTTCTGTTCAGGCGTCTTGGCATCTGCGCAGTCGACACAGTTCCATTTTCCGGCGCACGTCAGCTCAGCTTTTTTACAGACTGGGCTCAGCAGGAAAAAGAACTGAACCTGCAGCGTGCCATGCTGAACATCCGCAAACAGTACGGAGCCGATGCCGTATTTAAGGCACGAAGTCTGCTGGACGGAGCAACTGCCCTTGAGCGTATCAGTCAAATTGGCGGACACCGTGCCTGACAGAAGGTATTCCACGCTGAAATCTATCATGGAGGTGTTCCAATGGTCATTCCTGCTGATTTTCGTTACCAGAGGGAATTCGCGCTGGGGCGTCCGGCCGTCTCGTGGCGCCATCCGGAAATGGACAGACTGCACAGAGCTAAGATCTTCGCACCTTTTGATGCACTCAGCGGCTTCGATGAGGCCATTGCCTCAAAGACGATTCCTTATGCAGACCAGCCGGAACTGAGCGATGATGTCCATGAGCATATTAACCATGTACTTGGTGAACTGCACCGTCTCACGCCGAATTCCCGCCTTGCACGTCTCAACCGCATCCGGACATATGCCGTTTACTTTGTTCCCTGCACTGACCGGAACAGTACTTCTTTCAGGCGTCAGGGGCTGTGCGAAAGTATTGAGGGCATCTGCCGGAATGTTGACCCTGTTCACAAAAGCATTACCATTGATGATCTGATTCTCCCGTTTTCCAGCCTCATCAGGCTGGACGCAGATCTCCCGTGACCGTTATGCAAAAAGACACAGCCGTTGCTGTGCCTTTTTCTTTTTTTCCGGGTTAACGCAGGAGTGCACGAATCCGCTGCTTCACAACTGCCGGTTTTTTCAGATCGTTCAGCGAAATCACATCAATTCCAAGTTCCATGGCACGATGATGCATCGCAGCCGATCCGATTTCAGCCGTCACGATAGCTGCACTGGCCATCTTTCCGCCAAACCGGTCCCGAAGAATCGCCAGTTCATTCAGTGCTTCGGTCTTTGCCTCACAGGTTTTGCAGGAAATAAAGACTGTACGAATTCCGGCTGTAGCCATTACATCCAGTTCATTGGTGATACTGTCGTGCCCCGGATCCTGACCCAGCCAGTCCACGACAACACTGGTCCGTACATCTTTGAAGACGCCTGTATCCAGACAGGCCTTATAGATATACAGCTCAAGCACAGAACCTACGTCCCGCAGCCATGTACGGATCTGCGCATCGGCAAAATCAAACCGGATTCTGTCCTCGCCGACAGACAGGTCCCGAATCATACCAAGTTTTTCAAGCGACTCAAGGAGTGGCAGCGGCACACTGACTCTGCTGCCGTGTTCCCCCTTTTCTGTCAGACCGCCCTCTGCATGAAGCATCAGCGGATCTTTCTGTGAAATGCGCTGGATATACGTGACCGCCTTTGTCCAAACCCGACGATATTCCAGATACAGTTTGAAAAAAGGATCAAAGAGATCCATGTATCCGCTCAAAATATCATTGTCCACTCTGCCCTCACGCATGGCCCCTCCGGCCATCAGAAAGCAGTCTTCCACGTTCAGTTCAACGGTGCAGGGCACATTATGAGCAAACGGAGCATTCTGAATATTGAAGAATCGGTTACGTTTTCTTGAAAACGTGAATACAGGGATATTCCTGGTAGCACACAGCTTTCCACCTGCAAAAAGGGCTGCTTCCGTTCCTCCTGCAATATCCAGTGCACAGTCCTGATACCGTTCCACAATCTGCTGAAGCTTTCGCTCAACCACAGCTGTGTCCAGGAGACTTGCACCGATGAACACACATTCATGGAAAATACCACGATGACGGAAATACTCACGAATCCGGTTATGCAGCGAAGTATTGGACGCCACATCCGGCGGGCAGAGAAAAACCGTTCTTTCCGGCCTGAACATCTCCGTTCCGAGCACGTTTTCAATCGGACGTTCATCATAGAGTTCGATCAGTGTTTGCACTCTTTTTTCCTTTCTTTGCAAGTCGACTCTTTGGAATCAGTTTTCCACAGTAATCAGGTTGTTCAGAATATAGTGAAAGGAGGGATAAGAAGAATTCATATTTTCCGTGTATCCCGAGGTAAGATCAAACGTATCAGAAGGATGAACCGGATCCGCACCGGTATACTTTCCTTTGAAAACCGTGATCTTTCCTTTTTCAATGTCTTCCACTGCCTGACGGACTCTGACATCCGTTCCATAAGGGACAATGTGCGCATTCAGTTCAAGCATCTCAAGCCATCCGTGAGAAAAGCCTCCGCTCATGTCATTTCCATGCCGGATTCCATCCACATTCTTTTCAATCGGTACATGCTTCATCACGGCCTCAACTGCCCCCAGAATGTATGGTTCCCAGTTGACGCGGGCAGATACCAGACTGGTCGCCGGTGCGACATCCAGCATGCTCCGATGATTTCCCACGTGGAAAACAGTCCGGTCTTTGGCCATTTCCTCACATGCCGCTGCAGGCCCGAACGTATGCGACTGCTGTGCAATCAGGATGCATCCCTCGCTGATCATCTTTCTGGTTTCCGCTTTTTCCCGGGTATAACTGTTCCAGGCATAAGTATACCGGACACGCATAACTGCCTCCGGCGCCATGGAACGGACACCCAGATAAAAAGCCGTAAATGCAGAGATTACCTCCGAATTCGGATAATTGCCCACAAAACCGATAACAGCCTGTTCCGGTTTCAGTACATGGGAATCAATCAGACTGCGGAGCTTTACTCCGGCAACGATTCCATTGACATACTGATACTGATATGTCTCGCCATTAAACGTATGATAGTTTTCAGGAAAATCTGCCGGATTGCTGTCCGAACAGGAAACCTGACAGAATTCCACATCCGGATAAAGCGCCGCCATATCACGGAACTGCGAACTGAAACCATTTGTAAAAATAATCCGGCAGCCTTTGTCAATCAGTTCCTTGATTGGTTCCTTGGTCTCACCCTCCGGCACATTTCTGAACGCATACACATTAATCCGGTCGCCGTATTTTGCCTTCAGTGCCCGTTCAGCGAGAATAAAGTTATACGTATAAGGCGTGCTTTCATCATTATCGTAAATAAATCCCACACTGACCATTCCTGCACTGCCTGGCCCGTACAGGAACCGGACCAGAAGCGTGGCCGCCAGAAACAGAACCAACGCCGTAAGTGCTGCTGCAATATTAATGCGTTTCATTTTTCATTTCCTCCACAGACCGCATTCTCTCTCATCGTTCCCGATGCGGATGCTCCTTTTTCACGTCAGAACACACCGTTTCAGGTCGTGGCTGCGGTTTGGCTGCCAATCTCTTCGTCACTGTCCGGCCCACCGCCTGCATAGAGCTTCTTAAGATCAATCTTTCCTTTTTCAATCAGTCCGAGAAGAATGTCAACAAATTTCGGATCAAACTGTGTGCCCCGTCCGTTTTTCATCTCATTAAGCACATAATCAAAATCCATCTGCTTCCGGTATACACGATTGGCAGTCATGGCATCGAAGGCATCTGCAACGCCGATGATTCTGCCGTACAACGGAATCTCTTCGCCTTTCAGCCCCTGCGGATAACCTTTTCCATCATAACGCTCATGATGATACATGGCTCCCTCTGCCGCATGATCGATAAGCGTAAATCCCTTGAGGATCTCCGCACCCCGATTCACATGGCTCTTCATTTCCTCATATTCTTTATCAGTAAGACGACCAGGTTTGTTTAGAACAACATCGCGAACTCCGATCTTTCCGATATCATGCAGTCTGGCAGCCTTCTCGAGATTGTTGCACTCCTCATCGCTGAGCCCCAGTTCCTTACCAATCAGATAGGAATAAATGGAAACACGCAGCGAATGCTGGCTGGTCCTTGTATCCTTGGCATCTACCGTGTTGGCAATAGCCAGAATGGTCTGATTTCCCATCTCCAGCTGTTTATCCTTCAGGGCAATTTCCCTCTGCTGAGCCTCAAAACGACGACGGTTAATTGCCTGCAGGATCGAAGCTGCCATCCAGATACCAAAGAGCATGGCAACCACTATGACATAAAGGACAAACCATGCATTGTCATAGATTTCCTGCTTCTTAACGATCCGGTACAGCCTCTCCTCGAGGATATTGTCCCGTCCGCTGTCAAATACAGCCAGATGCAGCGTATATTCCCCTGCCGGCAGATTCGTATACTCAATGGACCGCAGTTCACTCTGCATCATTATTTTGTAGTCTTTATCAAAACCTTCAAGCTTGTATCCGACATCCGGGTCCTGAATGGTATAATTGATGATTTCCGGAACCAGTTCAAACCTTCTGACG
>CACXHF010000210.1 GCA_902767305.1 uncultured Eubacteriales bacterium | reverse complement strand
GCATCTTCGGAAGATCAGACAGTCGGTGTATCCTGGTGAATGAACTGCATAAAAAGTAGACCGTTACTACTGCAACCGGCACAGCACTAAACATTACCATCTTCAGGCCGGAAGAACTAATAATGACATTAATGGATGTAAGGGCAAGCAAATAACGGTTTCTTTTCTTTTTATTCTTCAGTCTTAATATTATGCCTATATCAATAAAAGTAACTGCTGTATAAATCTGACTGTAACACCCATATGTCATAAGAAACATATAATCACTGCTGAACGGAAATAGCACTGCCGCAAGACCGATGATCATCGCAGGAAGATCTTTTGTATATGCTTTCGCCATATAAATAAATCCCATAGCAAATATCAACGTGTTCACTATAATTGCGCCTAGTCTTGCCAAATGCCAGTTTTCAGGAAAAAGTGCCAGCATGATCTGATAGATATTCACAGTATTAGCAATCTTGATCTCAGTTGAATAATAGAAGTTTTTTGAGATAATCGACTTTTCGTCATTAAGAAATTCTCCCATTACAAGATCACTGGATATATCCGCGTTTAAATAATGCTCTCCATATCGAACAAACGTACCCACTATATAAAAAACGCTTGCTAAAAGAATCAATATTGCAAATACCCATGCAGCTTTTTTCGTAAAATGCATAACAATCCTCATTTTTTCAATACAACTCTGTTTTCACCCGCAAGTACTCAGATCAATTTCATTTATCACAGTTTTCCTGTTCATCCGTTTCTTGTCACGGATAAGATATGCTGCATCGTTCTTTCGTTTTAGAATGAACATTAAACATTGAACATCCTCCGTCAGCATGTATTCCAGCTTCATCTACCGTTTAATTCTGCATAAGAAAATCGTATCTTCCGGTATTAAGCCCATACGGGTAAACTCTTTCTTCGACATTTGCTCCTTCACAATCAGAGGCTTCACTTCAAATCCAAATTGAGCCAGACGCTCAGCACTGTCTGTTCCGTATAATCTTACATGATCCTCCTGGCCGAACGCATTCAATCGGTCTGCCGGAGATGTTATTTCCGGATTATCATATGTTTTACGATCAAGACACATCGGAAACGAGATAAACAAAACTCCATCCGGTTTAAGTACCCGTCGGATCTCATTCATCGCACTCGTCTCATCAGGTACATGCTCCAGTACATGATTGATTATAAAATAGTCAAAACTGTCGTCCTCAAACTGATGCATGTCAGTCACATCTACTTTCACATCGGAATATATCTGTTCCAGATCCCCCGTCAGATATTCCATCGGTGCCAGACTTCCGCTCTTCTTTTTAATCTGTGCTTTAATCCCCGGTTCGGAAGCAATATGCATAATTTTCAAAAAACGGGTTCTTTCCGGACTCAAAATGTCAGAATAGCGAAGAAGCACTTCATATATCCAGCGAAAACGGTCGTGTGAAAAGCATCGGGGACACTCGCAATGTCTCCTCACCCCGGAGCCAATCATAGAGAGTGCAACTGCACTCTTAGTTCCATACGACATAAAAAATCGGGATGTTTTCCCACATAAATTGCAATAGTAATTGTCACCGTCCAGAAATCCGGGAATTTTTCCCAGATTCTTCACACAGTAGTACCTGAGTTTCCACTTTGCTTTTCCAAAGATATTCATGCAATTTTTCCTCTCCAGTACAGCACGTATCTGTCATGCTTCACATTCTGCATATCCCGGATCATTTTGATTTATCATAACAAGTCGATATCCGAAACTGTACCCCCGAATCCCGAATCCTCTCCGAACACGATGTGCCTTCCAGTTTCTCGTAATTCATATTCATCGTTGCAGGACACACAGTTTTTTCAATACTGAAACGCCTATAAATGAATGAACCGGATAACGCAAGATCCATCACAGAAAATACGATATCCGGCTCTCAGCTGTTCAGCCGAGCAGATTCCAAGCTGAATTAAACAAATTCACAATAAAGACGGGTGATAATTGCAGATATAGTGCACTGCAGTTATCACCCTTTCCGGACCACTTGAGAATTCACTCCAGACACGTTAACAATCATAAGAAGATCTGTTTTAGCAGTAATGTGAAAACAACCAAGCTACCAGAATTACGGCTAACTAAACCAGCGTGCCTCCAGTTCGTCAATTAATTGGGCATCTATTACTTTACGGCAGAGCACCTTCCCACAAGTATTAATCTGGGGAAGATCTCTCATATCCAGGTAAGCCGGTGCTCCTCGTTCCGGATCGTCCCAGATCGTATACCGCTGATCATCCCCGGTTACCCTGGACTCAAAAGGCGTCCCATAGAACGCGTTCTGGAAAAAGAATTCTTCAGGAATATACGTATATCGGATTTTCCGAAGCAGCGCTTTCTGTTTCAATGCATATTCAATCGCATCTCTGGGCATGGAACTAAATTCAATTCCTTTTCTCGGAAGATTCAATTTGCGTTTAATATGCAGTATGTCCTGAATCCGGTCAATACGTCCAAGAAAATTCTGATTCCTCTCACTGTTATCTCTGTAATTGAACAGATGCATGAAATAAAAGTGTTCATATCGCGCGATTAACTCCGGATAATCTGCCGTTACAAGATTCTGCAGATAGATCTGATCGTTCCCCTTAAAGAATGATTCAAAGTCTTTCATGGAAACAGTGGGCATATCCTGTGCACTCATAAGATGAACATGTGTCACTTCCGGATTCTGCAGGAGAAGCCTGGCCCCACGAAGCAATGCGTTCAGATGATTGATGCTTCCCCAGTTTGTTCGATAAACACTCTCTGCCGTGACATTTGGAATTTCGCGGAAAGAGGGCAGCTCTTTTTCGAGTCCTGCTGATTTATCCATATGAACATAACATAAGCCACATGCACTGAATACTTTCAGCACTCTGCGGATAATATCAGGCCGCTGATAGGCAGTCATGACAAATGCGTGCATGATTCCTCCTGTAGATGGAAAAAACTATTCTTTTCTTACGCTCAGAATAACATCGCAGATTCTGTCTACATCATCCCTGCTCAGATCTGCATACATCGGAAGCGTTAGTACTTTTTGTGCTGCGCTTCGAGCTACCGGAACACAGACATCCCCATAGGTATCCACATAACATTTTGCTTCATTGGTGATCGGGAAAAAATACTTTCTTGCATAAATCTGATGCGTAGACAGCAGCTGCTGAATCTGATTCCGGTCCAGAGCGTATCCATCAAATAAAACCGGAAAATAGGCATAGTTCCACTTTACCTCTGACGACGGACGCAAAAGAATAATACCCCGGACACCTTCCAAACGCTTCCAGTATTGTTCCGCAACTTTCTTGCGTTTGGCGATCTCTTCATCAATATGATGGAGATTGACAATTCCCATCACTGCTTCGAACTCATTCATCCGGGCATTTGTTCCAACATAGTCTATGTCCTCCGGAGATGAAAATCCGAAGTTCACCAGCTTATTCATTGGATCAAACCGTTCCAGATCGCAGCTTTTATAAGTGACAATTCCACCTTCAATCGTATGAAATACCTTGGTGGCATGCGTTGAAAACATGGACAGATCTCCATAATTACCAATTCCCACCCCATTCACACGAACACCAAATGCATGAGCCGCATCATAGATCAGCGTCAGATGATGTTCATCTGCAATTCTCTGCAGCCGCTCCACCTGGCATGGAAATCCATATACATGTGTTGCAAGAATCGCAACCGTTTTCTCTGTAATGGCCTGTTCCACCAGATCCGGATCAATGGTCAGTGTATGCGGTTCCACATCTACGAAAACCGGCTTTAAGCCGTTTCGGACAATCGCATGGGTAGTAGAACAATGGGTATATGGAGTAGTAATCACTTCAGACCCGGCTGGAAAAAACAGCGAATTAATTGCTACTTCAAGTGCCACATGTCCATTTGCAAAACAATAGACCTCTTCAACATCAAGATAAGACCGAAGCATATTCTCAAACTTTATTGAAGCAGCCCCGCGATTGGACAGCCAGCGGCTTTCCCATACCGGCCGAAGCTCTTCTATATACTCATCCAGTTCCGGCATAGAGGAACGGGTCACGTTAATCCTTTTTTCCATTAATCCTACTTCTCCTTGGAAAACGATAGTCTCATCTGCGTCTGAATCCGTACAGCCTGAGAATACTTGCAATACGCTGTCGTCCAAACGAAATCTTCCATTTTAATAAATATCAGATCATCTCGAAACCCGGCAGCATTTTTGAGTATACTCTGCTGTTAATTCAACAGCAGAGTATACTCCGGAACTGCATCAATTACTGTGCAGTTCCCAGAAGCACCTGAATATCCTGGGTAATCTCCTCGTCACTCATAATTCGAGCAAGCGCGACTATCAGATTTGTCCTGACCTCTTTATAGATCGCATCTGTTGTTGTTTTATCCACAGCAAACGCATCCACCATCTCTCCCTCCGGAATGGAAATCGAATGCTCTGCCGTTTCCTGCTTCATCTCAACCGACGTCTGAATTGTTATTTCTCCGAATGCCCGCATCTCCGTCACGGCTTCATAGCTGAAATCCGTTCCGGTAGTCTTTAGCAGACCCTCATGTTTTGCTGACAATACAGGAACATCATCTCCAAGATGAAGAATCAGATCACCGGATCCGGAAGTCTTTTCACCATAGACATTATCCTCTATTACGCCGGTATCATATGTCCACTCACCGGAAATTCCAAAGCCCAGCGCAGCATTCTTATTCTGATCCACCACCGAAAGATCTCCGGCGAAGGTGTTCGCATTGTGTCCTCCGATGTCTTCTCCATTGAGATGACGATAGTCTCCAATCACACGCTCATGGTCTGAAATCTGCAGTTCACCATGTGCCGTTGTCAGCACCTGCCAGTTCTCATCCGTTTTTGAGGAATAGGTAAATGTTCCCTCGTACGGTAAAAATGGAACAAATTTAGGAAGAACCGCATCCAGTCCTACAAAATCGTTGTAATCATCATAGCTGACGGTCAGAAGGAGATCGACGTCCAGACTTTCTTCCCAGACTCTGTCCGCAAACCGGGTAAGCTTTTTAAAGAAATAGGAGATATCGCCGTACTGGCAGGGTGCATTTCCATCCTGGATTGCATGCGTTGGCTCTACAAAATCTTCCGCAGGATCAATCGTAACCTGAGGGAACATCGCATCGACGATACTTCTCACCTGAAGCCGCGTTACCCCATTTTCTGCCAGAACATCGGCCAGAGCACGCTGGAATTCACCCGCCTGCCAGTCAAGATTAGAAGCAAGATTCCACATCAGCGAGCCAAACTGGCCGGCCCCTACCTTTCCGATCATGCGCTGTGCTACTTCATTGCGGGTTTCCGTTGGCTCAAGATACGTAGAGTCAAAAACATACATTTCTCCATCGGACTCAATCTGGCTGTGACTGACCCATCCCAGAACTGCCTGAGCCATCATCATCATCACTTCGGATGAAGTAATTCTCAGCCGTTCTTTTGCCGGTAAATCGTAAAAAGACGGATCGGTACTCTGAATATCCGTTCCCATTGAAGAAATGACCTGCATAACGTCCATTTCCCCATACGAAGGCGTTGCCGGAACAAAGAAGATGGTATCTCCTGTTACATCTGTCATCACACGATAGGAACCATCTGATGCCTGAACAGCTTTTGCATCAAGTACCTGAACCTCTCCAACCCGGGCTGTTACCTGTAAAGACATCAGCCCGTCTGTCTGGTAGGCAGTTCCATCAATCGATACTTTTGACAGCAGGTTATTCAGTGCAGCCTGCTTTTCATTCGGCTGCTCATCGAATATCTGTTTAAGTGCCACATGAAAAGCAACCTGGTTTCCCTGTTCAAGGCTGGTCATGATAGCTGTTTTCGTCATATCTCCTGCAGCATAGCTTCCGGATGCACATGCAATTACCGGAAAAAGGAACAGCAGAACAAACAACAATGACAAGAACCCTTTTTTCATAAGTGTAATGTAAGGGCGGAAACCCGTCACCTTCAGGTGTTGGGAGAAGCCCCTATCTCCTTTCTCTCTACAAGATATTTCCCGGTCTTTATACCGGCTTTCATTTACTGTACTTACAACTGCCCCCGTTACCATCAGAACCAAAGACTTTTACCGGCAGATCAGCAATGGCCTTTGGATTTCCTCAGATGCATTTGCATCAGTCATCTCATCCAAAGAGCAGACCTTCTTTCCGGAATCCTTCTCAGCCTGACAGACTGTCAGCAATGCGGATGGGTTTTGCTTACAATCCCTGATTGACCTTTTTTCTGTTCGTGCTGTTCAACGCATTGTAGAGTTTCCGGCTCATCTTTTCGATGACTGATGCTATAACTGCCTCAGCTTCTTTACCGGTCACACGTTCACCTTTCTCCGGAACAGACAATACTCCGCCGTCTTTTCCGAAGCGGATGTCCGCTGATGCAATAATAACATTTTCACCGTCCATTTTCAATTCAATCGAAACATTGTCATGAAGATCCGAATACGAATTTTCAGATTTATTTCTTCCTACGGAAAAGCTGTCATTCCACACGATGCTTCCGGTGTTCAGATGGCGGTACTTCAGTTCCGGCGTCTTATCCTGCCAGTTTACTGAAGTTTTCAGCGTAACCTTTTCAGTCAGGTCATCTTCCTCAAGTTTCCACTCATTTTTGGCTTTCTGCCCGACACTGTATTTCACATTATAGCCATTCAGTTTTCCCGTAACAGCTATTCTGCAGTTTCCGCTAACCGTTCCGCTCTGATTCTTCCTGTTCTGTTTTTCCGTCATATATTTTGACGTCAGAACAATATCAAGCATATTCTCCGCATCTTTCTGAATCAGCAGTTCCGCATTATCCGAAGAGACTTTGCCTCCCTGCTCGGTGGAGATCCATCCGCTTAATGACCAGGGTTCATCCATGCAGTAAAAAGAGCCATTCAGATCAAGCCGTGTCAGTTTCTGATCTTCTGTACGCACCTCAGAGATACTGAGATCTCCAGCCTTCAGTCCCGGCATTTTCCGGAAGAATTCTCCCGATCCGATATTCACGCTGACTTTTTCCAGATCAATTCTTGCAGGAAATGCATCATTCAGAAGAAGCAGGTAAACGCTCTCCAGACAGTTGATGAACTGTTCTGTTCCGGACAGCGCATTCAATTCATGCTGCGGAATGCTGTACGGTTTCCCATCGACGGTAAACAGGAGTTCTCCGTTTCTGAATGTATACAATACTTCTGAAAGCTGCTCGTCTCCGGCTTTCACCTGAACGCGTGTTATGTCGCATCCTTCTGCACTGCAGGCTGAAACGTCAATCCGGATCAGCGAAAGAATATTCTGGAGAACCGACAGATCACGAATATAAAACAGTTTATCCACAGATCCGCTTGCGGAAATGGTTACCGAATTCCCTGAGAAATCCTGTTTCAGCCAGCCGGCCACTCCCGGCGACACACAGCCCGGAGAAGGAAGGGTCATACTCTCCGCTCCTGCCGCGCAGGCAAACAGCCACATCATGCAGACCGTCAGTACAATTTTTTTCATTTCTGCCTCAGTCGTCCCGAACTTCCGGGCTGTCCGGCCAGAGTGCTATCTCATCCAGTACACTCGAATCTAGAATCATCACTCCTGCATCCACATCGACACTCCGGATGACACTGCGGATCGCCGGCATCATCATTTCACCGCGATCCGTCATAAAAACATAGACATCCGTATAGGGATTGGGGCTCTGAATATCCGTCAGTGTTCCGATTTCCTGTCCGTTTTCATCTCTCGCCCTGCATCCGATCAGGTCACAGATGAAATATTTCCCGTCCTCCAGAGAAATTGCTTCGCTCCGGTCAACGTAGACCATCTGTCCTCTGATGGATTCGGCCATATTCCGATCCGTTATCCCCTCCAGCTGAAGATAGGCAAAATCACCGTTTGCCCTTCCGGAAAGAACGCGCTTTTTTACATAGTGATCGTTTTCCTTCAGATACACGGTTTTCAGCCTGGAATATCTTGTTTTATCCTCACTCTCGGCCCGAAGCTTCAGTTCTCCCTTGATTCCCTGGGGTCTGACGATTTCCCCGATAAGCAAATACTGTGTCTTCATCTCTTGCCTCATTCCGCTGGATTCATATGCCGGAGCACTCCGGTTTCCTCTGCATCGGTTCCGGGTCAATTCCGCCTGTGAATCGTTTTCTCTGTAAAAAAAACCGCTTCAATGAATACGCCGCGCATTCCTGCGCGGCTCTATCCGTTAATCCATAATTTCTACATATACGGGCTTTTCGCTTTTTGCACTGGCGGCTTTCACAACCGTCCGTATTGCTTTCGCAATGCGTCCCTGTTTTCCAATTACCTTGCCCATATCATCAGGTCCTACACGCAGTTCAATGACCGTGCTTGCCGGCTCTTCCACCGTACGAACATCGACCAGCTCCGGATGATCCACCAGTGACTGTGCCATAAAACGAACCAGTTCTTCCATAGGAATCCTGCCTTTCCGGGAACAGTCTGTCAATATTACTTGGCAATGGCTCCCGATTTCTTCAGAAGACCGCGAACCGTATCCGTCGGCTGAGCGCCATTCTTAATCCACTGCTGGGCCTTTTCATTATCGATCTTGAGCTCGACAGGATTGGAAACAGGATTGTAATATCCAATCTCATCAATAAAGCGGCCGTCACGGGCAGCGCGCTCGTCTGCAACAACAATACGATAGAACGGCTTTTTCTTCATGCCCATTCTCTTCATACGAATCTTAACCATTTTATGTTTCCTCCTTCATTATGAAAACAAGTAGAAATTTATACCTCAATCAAGTGATTGTTGGCGTCTTACATTCTGCCGGGGAATCTGAATCTTCCCCGTTTTCCCTTTGCCTGATTCATCATCATCTTCATCTGCTTTTTCGCAGCTTCAAACTGATTAATCAGCTGATTCACGTCCTGAACGGTCGTACCGCTTCCCGCAGCGATTCTCCGGCGTCTGCTGGCATTCAGCACTTCCGGATGCCGGCGCTCCTTCGGTGTCATGGACCGGATAATTGCCTCAGGTTTTTTCATGGCGTCCTCAGGAATATCAATGTCCCCCAGCTGACTCATGCCGGGAATCATTTTAAGGATTCCTGAAAGCGGTCCCATTTTCTTCATCTGCTGCATCTGATTCAGATAATCTTCCAGATTCAAATCCATTTTCTGAATCTTGCGTGTAAGATCAACTGCCTCCTCAGGAGAAACATCGATGTTTTCCTGAGCCTTTTCAAACAGTGTCTGAAGATCTCCCAGACCAAGAATCCGGGACGCCATTCTGTCCGGATGGAACTGTTCAATGTCTCCCAGTTTCTCACCTGTACCGGCAAACTTTATCGGCTTTCCTGTTACCGCACGGACCGACAGCGCTGCGCCGCCGCGGGTATCGCCGTCCAGTTTGGTCAGAATGACACCGGATATCTCCAGTTTCTGGTTGAAGGTTTCTGCAACATTGACCGCATCCTGTCCGGTCATCGCATCGATTGTCAGGAGAATCTCCGACGGATGCACTTTCTCCGAAATCTGGTGCAGTTCTTCCATCAGTGCCTCATCAATATGAAGGCGGCCGGCCGTATCCAGGATGACCACATCATTCTGATGGGAACGTGCATATTCGATTGCCTGCTGTGCCGTAATCACCGGGTTCTGGGTTCCCTTTTCAAAAACAGGAAGACCCACCTGTGCGCCGACAACCTGAAGCTGTTTAATCGCAGCCGGACGATAAATATCGCAGGCGACCAGCAGCGGCCGTTTTCCGTCTTTCCGGAGCCAGCCGCCCAGTTTTGCCGCCATCGTCGTTTTACCGGCACCCTGCAGACCGCACAGCATAAATACTGAAATCGGAGACGAACTGAACTGAAGACGTGCGTTCGTACCGCCCATCAGCTCAACCAGTTCATCATTGACAATGGAAACAATCTGATTTTGAGAATTAATTGTCTTCAGCGCTTCAGGCTGCAGACAGCGATCTGTTGTTTTTTTAACAAAATCCTTAACGACTTTGTAGTTGACATCCGCTTCAAGAAGTGCCATCCGCACTTCACGCATGACAACCTTTACATCCTCTTCACCCAGTTTTCCCTTGCCGCGCAATTTGGAAAACGCCTGCTGAAGACGCTGTGTCAGTCCTTCGAATGCCACTTTCTATTCCTCCTCGTTAAGCAGTTCATGTATCTTCTTCTCAGCCAGGCTCGGATCGGTTCGTATCAGTGCCAGGCATTCTTCAAGTCCTTCAGTCAGACGCCGATGCCTTGCCAGCAGTCCGAGTTTCTCTTCATATTCAGTCAGATGATCCTGGGCTGCATGCAGCATGGAGGATACCGCCTGACGGCTTACACCGGTTTCCTCCGCGATCTCAGACAGTGACATGTCATCTTCGCACCACATTTTCATCAGTTCATTCTGCCTCAGACTCAGCAGGGGGCCATAAAAATCAAACAGCCAGCCTGTCTCAACGCGTGTGTTCATGCATTGTTACACCTTTCTGCATCGACAACAGCCGGAATTATAACCCATCACGTGCCGGGTGTCAAGTATTTTTATTTGACAGTTACATTTCTGATATAGTTTTTTCCTATAGCTATGAATAAATAATATATGCTTGTTCTTTGGAAAGTGCTGCTATATAATACACCCATCGCCAGAGACGGGACGCCGTCTAACACATGCGACAGGAGAGTAACAGCATTGGCACTTATTGAGCTCAATCATTTAACAAAAACATTTGTCACCAAATCACAGACTGTAGATGCGCTGAAAGATATCAATCTGTCAATTGACAAGGGGGATATTTACGGAATTATCGGCATGTCCGGTGCAGGCAAGTCAACTCTGGTGCGCTGCATCAATTATCTGGAACGTCCCACCAGCGGCGACGTCCTGATTGACGGGAAAAACCTTTCTCATCTGAGTGACAGGGAACTGCGTCAGCTCCGGCAGCAGGTTTCCATGATTTTCCAGCATTTTAATCTTCTTCAGCAGCGGGATGTCCGGGGCAATATCGCCTTTGCCATGGAAATTGCCGGAATGAAAAAACCGGACATCGACAAAAGAATCGACGAACTGCTCGAAATCGTTTCGCTGAAAGAACGCCAGCACAATTATCCAAGCCAGCTTTCCGGCGGTCAGCAGCAGCGTGTTGCCATCGCGCGTGCACTGGCAACCAATCCCAAGATTATTCTGTGCGATGAGGCGACCAGTGCGCTGGATCCTCAGACCACACAGCAGATTCTGGCGCTCCTTAAGGACATCAATCAGCGAATGGGCATTACCATTGTCATCATTACGCATGAGATGAGCGTCGTTGAAAGCATCTGTTCTCACGTGGCAATTATCGACGAGGGCGTGCTGGCTGAATCCGGCTCCGTTGAATCAATCTTCAGCCAGCCAAAGAGCGATGCCGCAAAACGCCTTATTTTCAGAAACGTTCAGAAAGCCGAAAAGCTGATCGGCGACCGGATGGTCCGGATCGTCTTTGACGGACAGCAGGCCGATGAGCCCGTCATTGCCGAACTGATCAATCAGTGCCATATCATGGTCAACATTCAGTTTGCAGATACCAGAAACGTCGGGGGAAAAGCCTTTGGGCAAATGGTCCTTCAGTTACCGGATGACCATCTGCAGCAGGAAAAAGCCATTTACTTCCTGAAAGAAAAAGGTCTGAAGGTAGAGGAGGTAAGCAGCCATGCCCATTGAGAAAATGATTCCGCTGATGGCCAGCGGGGTCTGTGATACCCTTTATATGACACTCGTTTCCACATTATTTGCCTATTTGCTGGGTTTCCCGCTGGCAATTCTGCTGGTACTGACTTCTCCGAAAGGGTTAAAGCCCGTACCGCTTCTTTACCGCATCATGGATGCCATTGTCAATATTTTCAGATCCATTCCTTTTCTGATTCTTCTGATCATGGTTATCCCGCTTACCCGTCTGATTGCCGGAAAGGCTTACGGTTCGACTGCAACCATCGTTCCGCTGGTCATCGCGGCAGCGCCTTACGTCGCCCGGATGATTGAGTCCTCGCTCCTTGAGGTCGATCCCGGCGTCATTGAAATGGCTCAGTCTGCCGGTGCCAGCATCCCGACAATTGTATTCAAAGTTCTCATTCCGGAGGCAAAAACCTCTCTGATTGTCGGTGCTACCATTTCAACCGGTACGATTCTCGGATACAGCGCCATGTCAGGCGCCGTTGGCGGCGGCGGTCTCGGACAGATTGCCATCAGTTATGGTTACAACCGCTATCAGACCAGCGTCATGCTCGTGACTGTTGTTCTCCTGGTCATTCTCATGCAGATTTTCCAGATCACCGGCATGAACATCTCCCGCAGAACAGATAAACGTACACGCGAATAAATCAGGGATCATGCACTTTTGTGCTTTTCCATATTTCAATCAAAGGAGATTTCTTCTTATGAAAAAGCTTTTGACGATCGTTCTTTCGCTCGCACTGATTTCCATCCTTACCCTGGCAAGCGCAAGCACGCTGACTATCGGTGCTTCCTCCACACCTCATGCTGAGATTCTGGAAGCTGCCAAAGACGCACTCGCCGCCAAAGATATCGAACTCAAGATTGTCGTTTTTGATGATTATGTTCAGCCCAACCTCCAGCTTGAGGCAGGGGATCTGGATGCCAACTATTTCCAGCACATTCCCTATCTTGAGAACTTCAACAAGGAGCAGAACACGCATCTGGTCAGCATTGGTTCCGTTCACTACGAGCCGATGGGAATCTATCTCAACCCTGCAAAGAGCCTCACTCTTGAGACGCTTCCCGACAAGGCCACAATCGTCATCCCGAACGATCCGACCAACGAAGCCCGTGCACTCCGCACGCTGGAGTTCAACGGCCTCATCAAGCTGAGCAGTGAAGCCACCGAAACCGCTACGGTTCTGGATATCGCTGAGAATGCAAAGAACTTCAATTTCGTCGAGGTAAATGCCGAGCAGGTAGCCCGTACGCTGGCTGATGCCGATGCGGCCGTGATCAACTCCAATTATGCCCTCCTCGCCGGTGTCGAAACGGTTGGTACGCCGGTCGCTTATGAAAGCAGCGACGTGGCCTATCCGAATGTTATTGCCGTACGCGAAGGCGATGACCGTGCCGAGCTCAAGACTCTGGTCGAAGTTCTCCAGAGTGACGAGATCGTAAAATGGATCACCGAAAAGTATAACGGTGCCGTAGTCCCGATTAAATAACCCATTAAAACAGGAACAGGCTGAAGCCTGTTCCTTTTCTGTTTCTCCGGATCAGTATCCAAACGTCCCGCCAAGATCAAATATCGGTTTGGCTGCAGGATACAGGCTCTGGTACAGCCTGTAATTGCGTGCATAGAT